>JBBIKI010000015.1:0-13364 GCA_037445535.1 Acidobacteriota bacterium
GGGCCATGCCGTGGACCTCGCTCATTTTCACGTCCAGGCCCGCGTGCACCGCCGCGAGGGCCAGCACGCGGCTGCTCGTCAGGATGCCCTGGCCGCCGACTCCCGCGAAAAGAATGTTGGTGATCTCCATGATCGTCCCTTATGAGCAATGGCGCCGCCTGCCCGGTCACTTCCCCGAGGGAAGCACGATCGCGCCCGGCTCGCACACCTGTTCGCACACGCCGCAGCCGCCGCAGAGGTCCGGGTCCACGCCGGGGAAGCCGTCCTTCTCGTGGATCGCCATGCACCCCACACGGATGCAGGCCCCGCATCGGTTGCACAGGTCAAGGTCGATGGACACGGGCTCCCCTTTGGGGATGCGCCCGCCCAGGAGACACGGAGCCACGGCCACCACCACGGAGACCTCGGGAGCGGCCAGCTCCTCCTCCAGCGCGGCCCGGGTGGCCTCCAGGTTGTAAGGATCCACCTCCCGGACGCGTTTCACGCCGAGGGCCCGGCAAACCGCCGCCACGTTGAGCTGGGGGGCGTCGGCGCCGTGGATGTCCTTGCCCGTACCGGGGTGGGGCTGGCCTCCCGTCATGGCCGTCCACCGGTTGTCCAGGATGACGAGGGTGGCGTGGCTGCCGTGGACGATCATGTCAATGAGGCCCGGAATGCCCGAATGGAAGAAGGTGGAGTCGCCGATGACGCCTACGGTCTTGCCCTTCTCCTTGGGCCCGCCGAACATATCGAGGCCTTCGGCCATGCCTACGCTGGCGCCCATGCACATGCACGCGTCCATGGCCGCCAGGGGCTTGAGCGCCCCGAGGGTGTAGCATCCGATGTCACCCATGACCCGGAGCTTCATGTCGCGGAAGAGGGTGAAGATACCGCGGTGGCTGCATCCGGGGCAGAGGGTCGGCGGCCTTCCGGGGACCTTAACATCGCCCATGTCCGCGGTGACCTGGTCTCGCGCGCGGCCCAGGAGGGCCTTCTCCACGAGGGGAAGGTTCAACTCGCCCGTTTCAGGCAGGAGGCTCTTGCCCTCCACGGACAGGCCGGCGGCGCGGATGGCCTCCTCCAGGTAGGGTTCCAGTTCCTCCACCACGACGAGCCGCTTCACCGTCGAGGCGAAGGCGCGGATGCGCTTCATGGGAAGGGGGTGGGTGATGCCGAGCTTGAGGACCGAGGCCTCGGGCATGGTCTCGCGGACGTACCCGAAGCTCACGCCGGAGGTGATCACGCCGATTTCAGAGGAACCCGTGAAAACGGGGTTCCAGAGATCGCTCGTCTCGGCGAAGGCCAGGGCCTTTTCCAGGCGCTCTCCCACCTTGACGCGGCGGGCGCGGGCGTGGCTGGGCAGAAGGACGTACTTGGGGATGTCCTTGAGGAACCCCTTGGATGCCCATTCGGCGCGCTCGGCGGGGTGCACCACGCCCGTGTGATGGCACACGCGGGTGGTCATCCGGACCAGGACGGGCGAATCGAACCGTTCGCTGAGGGCGAAGGCCTCCCGAGTCATCCACCGGGCCTCCTCCGCGTCGTAAGGCTCCACCATCAACACCTTGGCGGCCCTGGCCATGGAGCGGTTGTCCTGCTCGTCCTGGCTGCTGGCCATGCCCGGGTCGTCGGCGGAAACGACCACGAGGCCCCCGTTGACGCCCATGTAGGAGGAGGAGAAGAAGGGGTCGGCCGCCACGTTGAGGCCCACGTGTTTCATGGTGACCAGAGCGCGCACGCCGGCCAGGCTGGCGCCCATGCACACTTCGTAGCCCACCTTCTCGTTGGGAGCCCACTGTACGGTCACCTCGGGGTAGGAGGCGAGGGCCTCCAGAATTTCCGTGCTGGGGGTGCCGGGATAGCCCGAGCCGAAGGCGGCGCGGGCCTCCCAGGCCCCTCGTGCCACCGCCTCGTTCCCGAGCATCAATCGGGCAGGGTGCTGAGAATCTCTCATGGCCGCACGCAAGAGGCTTGGGGGTAGGGGTCTGGCCCGGAGGAGGATCTCTGGCGCGACGCCAGCGCCCTGGGATGCGGGGCAAGGCGCGGGGAGGAAGGCAGGGTGGCGCCCTTTCTAGGAGCCGCAACAACGCAGATGGCCCCCAATCCTTTGCGCCCTGCGGGTTGCGGCGGCACGGCCCCGCCTGCTGTGTTGTCGCTCCTAGACGATGCGCTAAGGCATCGACGGCGTCGCGACGCCTTGCATCCGGAGCCGTGGCGCTCGCAATGCGACCTATGAGAGTTTCTCAGCAACCTGTCAAGCATGGTGTTCCTCCGCGGTATTCGGCCGCTTCCTCCTCGCCGCGCAGGACGCGCAGGGCGCCCGCGGCGAGGGCTTCCATCTCGAATTCTCCCGGGAACCGGAAGACCGGCCCCAGGAAGGCCACGCGCTCCTCGACCCAACCGCAGAAGAGGTCCGAGTGGGCCAGGCCCCCCGTGAGGACGATGCCGTCCAAGCGGCCGCCCAGCACCGCCGCCATGGCGCCGATCTCCTTGGCGACCTGATAGGCCATGGCCTCGTAAACCTCCCGGGCATGGGCGTCGCCCTCGGCCACCCGGCCCTCCGCCTCTCGGGCGTCATCGGTCCCGAGATGGGCTAGAAGGCCCCCCTCTTTGGTGGTCATGCGCTTGAGGTCGGCGGCCGTGTGCTGGCCCGAGAAGCAGAATTTGATGAGGGGCTGGGTGGGCAGGGTGCCCGCCCGGGTGGGAGAGAAGGGCCCTCCCGAATTGGCGTTGTTCACGTCCGTCATGCGGCCGCCGTCCATGGGAACGATGGAGAACCCCCCGCCCAGGTGGGCCACGACCCAGCGGCTTTCGGCCAAGGCGCGCCCCGTGAGTTCGCAGGCCTTGCGCGCCGCCGCGCGCAGGTTGAGCGCGTGAAGGAGGGACTGGCGCCGGATCTGCGGCAACCCCGTGACGCGGGCCAAGGGGTTCATCTCGTCCACGGCCACGGGGTCCACTACGAAGGCGGGCGCCCCAAAACGGCCGCCCACGCCGTGGGCGATGAGGCATCCCAGGTTGGAGATGTGCTCGCCCTGATACCCGCTCCGCGCGTCTTCCATCATGGCCTCGTTGACCTTCAGAGTGCCCGAAGCCACGGGACGGATGAGGCCTCCCCGGCCCACCGCCGCGTCAAGGCGCGACACGCCGTGCCGGATGAGAAAGGAGTCCACCACGGCCATTTGTGGAGGAAGCTGGTCAAGGGCTCCGCCGGCGGCCCTGGGGACGGGCGCGCTCTCCTCCACGAGAGGCCCTTCTTCGCTGTAAAGAGCGAGCTTGGTGCTCGTGGAGCCGGGATTGACCACAAAAACCTGGAATCGCGGGGACATGGAGGACTCCTGAAACGAGATCGTAGCGGCTGGAGCGCGAGACGGGCAAGGACGAGAGCAGGCCATCTCACCCCGGTGGGGCATATGGCCCTTCCCAGACCTGGCCATCCCATGGCCTGCCTTGCGGCCCCATTTCCTGGCTGCGCCGCATTGCCTGGTCCCCGACACCCCTTGGAGTGCCGGGTGAAACCGCATTATACTCGGCGGCAAGACGCATCGGGCAACCTGGCCGTTCCGGGTGCGAGAACGGCGCGCCGGCGTCGCGAGGAGATTTGCCATGGCATTGAGGGAGGAAAGCGCGGCCTCGCAGGATCTTGCCGCCCTCCGCACGGCCATCGCGCAGGCCGCCGTTTCTCTCGGATCACGCCAGGGGCGCCTTTACCGCCTCGTGCCCCCCGGCGGCCTCGCCCTGTGGGACGACCAGGGAGCCGAGGAGATGGTGGGGGCGCCCAGGGGGGACTGCGGCGACAGCCAAGCCGCGCGGCTGTCTTTCTCGCCCGCCGATGAAGTGCTGCCCCTGGAATTGGAGGACGGGGCCCTCTGGGGGTACTGGGTCGTAACACGCGAGGATGCTCTCGCCGCCCGCGAGGCCCTCCCCAAGCTTCTTCCGATGCTTGAGCAGCTTCATCGCGGCGACACGGTGGCCCGGCTCGAAGTCATGAACGGCAGCCTCATGGCCGTCCTGGCGCTGGGCAACGCGGTCGCCTTGGCCAAGGGACCAGGCGAAATGGTGGAAGCCCTCCACCGAGCCGCCCAGCGGGTCTTCGGTACCGAGTCCACCCACCTGGCCCTCGTGGGACTGGACGGCAGCCGGCTGTACCGCGCCTCGGAAGGGAAGGCCGAATCTTCCCCCGCTTCGGCCCGTGACTGGCTGAAGGCGTTTCCGGCCCACCGGGAAGCGTGGCGGCATTCGGAGCCGCGAGCCCGGTCCGCCGCGGCGGTCATGGGCGGAGAGCCTGCGGCGGGCATGGTAGAGCGGGTGGGCGATCCGGCACATCCCTACGGCCTCCTGGTGGTGTCAGGGGGACCGGAGGCCTTCACCGAGACGGACCAGAACCTCCTCTCGCGCATGGCCGATTTCGTCTTCGCGAGCCTCGTGCGATGGGAACGGAGCGGCTCGGGTGCCGCCCGCGCCTTGCGGCAACCCGACATCTTCGTGCTCCTGGCCCAGGAAAAGGAACGCCTCGAATACATCATGCGGAGCGTCCCCGTGGGCCTCCTCCTCACGGACGCCGAAGGGGTCATCGCCTTGGCCAACGACGTGGCGGGCCGGGCCCTTGGCCTCACGGACGTGGAACTCCGGGAAAAGAAGATGTTCAGCGCGCGTCAGGCGGGACGGACCATCCAGGGGCTCATCCACAAGACCCAGGCGGAAGGGAAAACGGTGTCCACCCCTTACGAGATGGAGGGGCGCTGGTTTCAGATCCAGGTGGTTCCCTGGCCTGGAGGCGAGCAGTTTCTCGTGGTAACCCAGGACGTCCACGACTGGCACCAGCTCAACCGCCTCAAGGAGGACCTTATCTCGATCATCTCCCACGAGGTCAAAAACCCGCTCACGGCCATTCTCAACGCGACCCACCTCCTCGCCTCGGGGAGGACGGGACCCCTGAACGAGTCCCAGGCCCGGGTGGCCGAGCTCATCCAGGACAACAGCCAGCAGATGAAGAGTCTCCTGGATGACGTGGTCCGCCTCAGCCGCGTGTACCATCTGAACGTGAAGCACGAGCCCGTCTCCCTCGCCCCCATGATCCAGGCCATCCACGCCCGTACCTCGCCCACCCTCAAGGGCAAGCTCATGGGGTGGACCGAAAGCCTGGAGGAAATCACCGTGGGCGGCGAGGCGCCCATGCTGGAAAGCCTCCTCGTCAACCTCATCGGCAACGCCATCAAATACACGGGCATCGGAGGGCATGTGGGCGTGAAGTTGTGGGCCGACGGGGGCTGGGCCAAACTGCGGGTCATGGACGACGGCCCCGGCGTGCCCGCCGAAGAGCTGGACCGCCTCTTCACACCGTTCTTCAGGGCGAGTAACGTGAAGGAGCAGGTGGCGGGCACGGGACTGGGCCTCGTCATCTCGCGGAACATCGTGGAACGTCTGGGCGGCACCCTCAAGGGGGTTTCGCCCATCACGGCGGAGGATGCGGCCTTCCTGGGCCAGGTGAAGCACGCCGCCAGGGGCACCTCGTTCCAGGTGGAGCTTCCATTGGTTCGTTAGAGTCCGCCCGAGGGTGGATCGTCAGGGGGAAGTAATGCGGAAAAAGATCCTGATCGCCGACGACAACCGAGCCATCACGGAGGTCTTGCAGCTCAACTTCAGCCTTCTGGGCTACGATGTCCAGGTGGCCTCCGACGGCGAGGAGGCGGAGCGCAAGTGCCGGACCCTCCGGCCCGACGTCCTCATCCTCGACGTGATGATGCCCAAGAAGAACGGGTACAAGGTCTGCCGGAACCTCAAGCTGGACCCCGATACGAGCAAGGTTCCCATCATCCTCCTCACGGCCAAAAACCTGAAGGAGGACGTGTACTGGGGCTACGACAGCGGTGCCGACGCCTACATGACCAAGCCCTACGACCCGCGCCAGCTCGAAATCCTCGTGGACCAGCTCATCAAGGAGACGGAGACGGGCCTCAAGACCACCGCGTGGACGGGACTGCCCGTGGCCTCGCGGGTGGAGGCGGAGCACCGGGAGCGCCTTGAAGTGGGCGCCCCCTCCATCCTCCTCGACCTCTCCTTGCCCCAGGAGGCCATGAGCGCCTTCTCTACCAAGTTCGGCCAGGCCCGGGCCAAGGACTTCATCCACCGGTGGGCGTGGCTCCTCTACGAAAAACTCCACGCCGTTGCGGCGGCGGGGGTCATCGGGCAGACCGCCGACGACCGGTTCCTGGTAACGATCCATACGAACGAGCTTCCTGCCTTTCGGGCCCTCGCCGAAGGAGCCTTTCAGGAGCTCCTCCGCACGAGCTACGACACGGCCGATCTGGACCGAGGCAGCATCACCTGGACGGATGCCGAAACGGGCCAGGAGGTTCACGGTCCCGTTCTCTCCCTGCGCATCGACGAGACCGAGGCCCGGCCCGAGTGAGAACTCTCTTCCTGGGGGTCTCTCTTCCTTGACAGGGCTGTCCCATGCGCGTAGACTGTTTACTTGACGCGGGGTGGAGCAGTCCGGTAGCTCGCTGGGCTCATAACCCAGAGGTCGAAGGTTCAAATCCTTCCCCCGCCACCAAACCGGACCCGGCTTCGCGCCGGGTCTTTCTTTTCAGGGAGGCCGCCCTTTGATTCGACGAGCGTCCTTCGCGTTCGCCCTCCTCCTGCTGGCTCCCCTTGCCTTCGCCGGAACCCGCCCGCCCGAGACTGAGCCGGGGAGCGCATCGCCCCCTCCCCTTGTGGCGGCGCCCTCACTGAATGCCGCGCCCCAGCCTCCGGCCCCCTTCGCTGCCCCTGCGTTCCGGCGGGGCGTGGAAGTGACGGCGCTCGACGCCGAGCCCATTCACACGGAAGAGTTCATCCTCCTAAAAGACCGCCTGCCCTCGGGGCGGGACAAGGTGGCCGTGGACGTGTTTCGCCCCCCCTCGCCTGGACCCCACGCGGCGGTCGTCATCCTTCACGGGACTCACGGCCCTGGGCGGGCTGAGAAGTACTACCTCCGCCTCTCGGAGGATCTGGCTCGCCATGGCTACATCGGCCTTTTCGTGAGGTATTACGACCGGGGCCGAAGGGGGAAAGGAAACCGCGCCCAGTGGGCCAAGACCATCGGGGACACCCTCACCTTCGCCGCTGCCCTTCCGGGAGCGGACCCGGACCGGATGGCTCTCATCGGGTATTCGCAGGGCGCATTTCTAGCGCTCAACGACGCCCCCTCCGACCGCCGTATTCGAGCCGTGGTGGCTTACTATGGGGGGCTCTCTCCGGGGTTCTTTCCCCAAGCCGAGGAGGACATGCCCCCCACCCTCCTGTTCCACGGCACGGCGGACCGCATCGTCCCAGTACGGCGATCCATAGAGACGCTGCGGCACCTGCGGGATGCGGGGCACCCGGCGGACCTGATCATTTACCCCGGTGCCGTCCACGGCTTTAACCTCAACAGCCTGCCAGGACCCGATGCCTTCGCGGCGGAGGATTCCTGGGCCAGGACGCTGGCCTTCCTCGACTTTCACCTTCGTTACCCGGCTTGGACGCCCGCGGTTCTTCCCCTGGGCCAGACGGGGCCCTCACCCTTTGGCCAGCCGCCCCTTGCCCACGCGTCCATCCCTTACCTCGCCCCACCCGCTCCCGGCGCCGCGGGCCAAGTCCTCATCGACCCCAGCTCCCAAGACCTCGATGCCATTCTCAAGCACGCCCCGCCTCCCAGAGGGCGCCATGTGCACCGCGGCAAAGCGCGGCAGCGGCACGCCGCCAGGACGAAGGCCGCAGCCAAACCGCCGGGGGGGCCCATCCTGCCATAGATTGGATGTTCCGTGAGGTGTAAACGCCCCCGGGCGGGGACGTGGCATAATCGAAGCATCGAGGAGGACCACATCATGGCGCAGGCCGGGCCCATGCAGCTTACGGTGGTGGGAAAGGAGCCCCTCGCCTTTCCCCTGAACAAGCCCATCTGCCTCATGGGCCGCGACCCGGACAACGACCTCGTCCTGAATTCCCCCACCGTCTCCCGCCATCATGCCCGCATCTTTCTGTCCCAGGAAGGGTGGCGCATACGGGATCTGCAAAGCCGCAACGGCCTCTTCGTAAACGGTGTCAAGCACGAAGAAGTGCTCCTCGCTCCGGGGGATGTGATCAAGCTCGGAGACGTGGTCCTCCGGCTGGAGCCGTCTCCAGACCCCAGCGAAGAGGAGTCGGATGAGACCCTTTCCATGGCGGCCGTGCCCTTCGTGGCGCACACCACCTGCGCCACGTGCGACAACAAGCTGGGCATCCCCCATATGATCGAGGAGGCCGTTCGCCTGGACCCTCGCGTGGAGGACCTGGACCAGCGCCTCGCCCAGGCTTTGCGAACCGAATTCAAGGCCGAGGGGGTCTTTTTCTTTTCCGCCTCGGAACCTGAGGCGGGACGCCTCCAGACCCGGGTAGAAACGTCCTGCCGCTATGAGGCATCCTCAGAGGAGGAGGGCTCCACAGTTCTGAGCCAGAGCACCATCAAGGAGGCCATCAAGCTCGGCAGCCCCGTCTGGTCGCCCATGGACGTTCTCAAACCGGGACAGAGCCTGAAGGGCCTTTCTGGGGCCCAAATCCTCGTCTATCCCCTTTTCGTGGGGAAAAGGGTCGCCGCCCTGATTTACATGGATTGGGGCAAGCCTTGCCACGATCCCGTAGGCCCCATGACCGTCCTCGGATCCTGGCCCACCTGGGCGACCATCCTTCTGGAGGCCCTGTGGGACCGCCGGTCAGCCTCCAACCGCGCGGACCTGGAAGCCAAACACCAACAGGCCATTTCGGAGGCTTTCCGGCGGCGCATCGACCCGGGGGAGATTCTGGGGGACTCGGCCGCCCTCAAAGCGGCTCTGGCCTCAGCGGCGGACGCAGCGCCCTCGCCCTATCCCATCCTCCTTCTGGGGGAAACGGGGGTGGGCAAGGAGATCTTCGCCCGGTGGGTCCATCTGCACAGCTCGAGAGCCTCGGCACCCTTCATCGCCCTCAACTGCGCGGCGGTGCCCGCTGGAACCGCCGAGAGCGAGATCTTCGGCCACCGGCGCGGCGCCTTTACGGGGGCTGACCGGGATCACTCGGGGGTCTTCGAGCAGGCCGAAGGGGGGACTCTCTTCCTGGATGAGATAGGCGACATGGACCTCCTTCTTCAAGCCAAAGTCCTTCGCGCCATTCAGTTCGGCGTCATCAAGCGCGTCGGAGACGACAAGGAGCGCCAGGTGGACGTGCGCCTCATCGCCGCCACCCACCGCAACCTGAGAGAGGCCATCGCCGGCAAGGCCTTCAGGGAGGATCTTTTCTATCGCCTCACGACGTTTGAAATCCCCCTGCCGCCTTTGCGCCAGCGCCCCGCTGACATTCCCGTCCTCGTCAGCGCCTTCCTGGCCAAAGCCTTCAAAAAGCCGGGGACGGCCGAGGGGTTCTCCCCGGGCGCCCTCATGGCATTGAAGGAGTTCCCCTGGCCGGGCAACGTCCGGCAGCTCCAGAGCACCGTGAACCACCTATCGGCCAGCGCCTCAGGAGCGCTCATCGATGAGTCCGGCGTGCGTCGGCTCCTGGGCGCCGCCGAGCGCACATCGCCGGCGCCTTCTCCCGATGGTGAAGGGCTCCCCTACAAGCAGGCCCTGGAGCGGTTCGAGGAGGATTACCTCAAGACCGTCCTTGAACGGGCGGCGGGGAACGTGACCGATGCCGCGCGGCTGAGCGGCCTTCCCAGGCGCACCCTTTACCGGTTCATCGAGCGGCACCCGGGAGTAAAAGAGTGAACTTGGGGCCCATGAACGGGGTTGAATCCACCATCAGGAGAAAAAAATGAGGAGCGCGGGGAAGAGGTGCTTGGCGGTGATGGCGATGGCCGTGGCGGGCACCGTGTGGGGGCAGCTAACCCGGACTCCCGAAGCCCCTGGTCCCGCTCCTGTTCTGGCTACAGCCCCGGCTCCTTCGGCGGGTCTCCTGGCGGGCCGGAAGTACGCGGAGGCATTGGCGGCGGCGGAACTTGTCCTGCAGAAAGATCCCGCCAACCTGGACCAGGCCGCCGTGAAGATCCAGGCGCTGCTGGGACTTGGGCGCACCCTGGAGGCCCTTCGGTTCGCCGTGCCCCTGTCGGGCCAGCATCCCGAGCGGCCCCAGTTGCGCTTCCTGGCGGGACAGGCGGCCCTTGAGGAGGGCATGGTCCCCCAGGCCGTGCAGGTTTGGAGCGCCCTCTGTTCCAATCCCGACCCGGCGTGGTCCCTGCTCGGCTACCGGGCCAGCGCCCAAGCGCTTTTGGCCGTGGGCAAGGAAGCGGACGCAAGGAAGCTCGTGGCGGAGGCCATGGCCAAAGGGGGGGTTCCCTCCTTGCCCCTGGCACGCCTCGCCCTCGAAATGGCCCCCGACGCGGCTTCGGCCCTGGGCACCATCGACCGGGTCATCGCCTCCTCCTCAGAAAACAAAGACGATTGGAGCGCCCTCAAGACGATGATGGCTTCGGTCCAAGGCGGCCTCTTCGCGGAGTCTCCCGCGGGAACGGGCCCCCTCGTGATTCCCATCAAGGAAAAGAGCGAACGCATCTACATGCCGGCCTGGGGAGCGGAGGACAAGTACGCCAGCTCTGTCATCCTTTCCTCCGGTTCCCGGGTGACCGTGCCCGTGGCCGCGGGTGGCAAAAAGCAGTGGATGCTTCTGGATTCGGGCTCGGACGTGGTCCTGCTCACCAGTGCTTTTGCCAGGGATCTCGGGCTCAAACCCGTGGCCACGGCCGAGTATCTGGGCCTGGGCTATAAGGGCGCCATGAAATCCGGCTGGGTCATCGTACCCGCGTTGAATGTGGGGGAGCTGGAGTTCAAGAACGTTCCCGCCATGATCATCGACAAGGATACGGACTTCTGGAAGGAGCTGGGGGGCATCCTGCCCCTCTCGATGTTCCGCCGCCACACCATCCTCTACGACCGCCGCCACGGCAAGCTCACCCTCTACCCCGCGGGCACCAAACCCGACTCGGTGCTGGACGGCACCTTCTTCCCCCTGAAGTCGCTCTGGTTCAACGGCCAGCCCTTCGTCCTGGCGCAGATCAAAGGCCGGCCCAATCTTCCGTGCCTCGTGGACACGGGGGCCTCCTCCACCTACCTTGCCGCCGAGTTCGCCCAGGTGCTGGGCGTCAAAGTCAACACGGGCAAGTATACGAACCAGTATTCTCAAGGGCTGTCAGGGGGGTTCTCCAGCGGTACCGCCGAACAGGTGGAGATTCAACTGGGGGCCGCGCGCTTCCAACTGCCCACGGTCCTTGTGACTTCTATCGGCCAGAACGACACCATGCCGTGCTACGGCCTCGTGGGGAGGGACATCCTGGATAATTTCCAGGTGTTCTTCGACTACCTGGGCAACGCCCTCGCCATCAAGGCTTACGACCGCTAGGAGGCCAGGTCTCCCACCAGCTCCTCGCGCAGGAGGGCCGGTGCCTCTACCTCGCAGGCCGCCTTGGGGTGCTTGGATCCGAAGCGCAGTGGCTCACCGGCCCTGAGCAACCGTATGGCCTCCCCGGACAGCGAGAAGGTCAGGTAGTGCACGGTGCTGGTGTAATCCTCGCGGCTGCGGCCCTCCTCGCCCGCGGCCCGGACTTCGAGACCGCCCACCCTGGCAAATAGGCTTTGCTCCACGCCCACGAGGGTGGGAAGCATCTTCTTCAGCAGCGCCTCGTCGGGGATCTCGATGTAGAGGGTGGCCTTCCACTCGCTCCCGTTGGGGACCAGAGGCCCATACGTGTCAAGTTCGCCTTGAAGGGCCGCAGCCTCCACCATGCGCTCGGCGCGCGCCATCTCCTGGATCTGATACCAGACGGTGCGCCGGTTTTCAAAGAGGAGGGTGAGGAACCCGTTCAGGGGCAAGCGCCGCCGGGCTTTGATCTCCATCATTTCTGCGCGGACGGCCTTGCGCTGCTTTTGGTATTGGTCCAAGCCGAGGAGGTCGGACAGTTCAAGGGTTTTCATTGGGGCGGCTCCGAATGGGGGACATGGGGACTGGGAAAGGCTCCCAGCCTGCCCTTAACTCTTTGCTTTTCACTATCCCATCCCGTAGGCCCGTGCCAGGAGCACGATGGGATGTTCGGGACGCTTGCCCGTGGCGTGTTCGATCTGGAGGGCGGAGAGGGGGCACTCGGTGGCGATGAGGCCTTCCGCTTCCCGAACCTTGCCGAAGAGCTTGCGGCCCGACTTCATGGAAGCTTCGTAGGTTTCCGTGCGAATGCCGTAGGTGCCGTCGTGGCCCGAGCAGGCATCCATAAGTTTGACCTGGGTTTCCGGCAGGGCGGCCAGGAGGTCGCGCCCCTTGAATCCCACGCCCATCTGCTTCAGGTGGCAGGGCAGGTGGTAGGCCACGTCACCCAAGGGCTTGGGCTCGCTCTTGGGCCAGAGTCCCCGCTTCTTGAGGGACGCCAGGTAGTCGAAGAGATCCTTCGTGGCTGAGGCTACGGCCTTGGCCTCGTCCCCGGGAACCAAAAGGGGATACTCCGTGGCCATCATCATGGCGCACGAGGAAACCGGCGCGAGGATAGGCAATCCCTCCTTGGCGTAGGGGGCCAAGAGGGCCACGTTCTTCCGCGCCTTGGCGGCCGAAGCCTGGATGTCTCCGATGTCGAAGGCGGGAATGCCGCAGCACTCCTGGCCTTCGGGCAGAACCACCTCCACCCCGCACGCGGCGAGGAACGTCACGAGGGCTTCGCCCAGTCCAGGATAGTTGCCGTCCACGAGGCACGTCGTGAAGAGGACGGCCCTCTCCGCTGGGCTCGGCACCTTGGGCATCGTCTTGAAAACCTGCCCGAATGAGCGGGAGGCCACGGGCGGAAGGGGCGCCTCTGGATGGATGCCCAGGGCCCAAGAGAGAACGTGGCGGGCGGGCTTGAAGCGGTTGGCAGCGTTGGCCAAGGGCGCCAGCGGCCTGGACCGCCGGTTGAGGGCCGCGGGGTCGGCGAGGATCTTTTTCGCCATGCCGGCCCCGTCCTTCTTGTAGCGCACCGCTTTATGGCGGAGGGCCAGGTGGGGGAAGTCGAGGTGGAACTCATGGGGCGGCGTGTAGGGGCACTTGGAGTAGCACAGCTTGCAGTAGTAGCAGGCATCCATCACCTGGTGCATCTCCCCTTCCGTCAGGTCGCGGGCGGTGACGTCCCGTTCGTCGATGCGGCTGAAGAGGAGGTCGAAGGAGGGACAGAGGGCCGCGCAGAGCCGGCACCCGTTGCACACGTCGAATACACGCCGCTCCTCCGCCGCCAAGTCCGCTTCATCGTAAAAGGACGGCGAGGAAGGCTCGAAGACGTATTCCTTGATTCCACCGAGGCCATGGACTGACATCGTGCATCCCCCTGCAGGGTAATCAGAGGACCAGGGGATCAAGTGATCAAGTGATCAACGCCGATCACGCGATCACCCGATCACCCGATCACC
>JBBIKI010000015.1:13464-39447 GCA_037445535.1 Acidobacteriota bacterium
ACCCGATCACCCGATCACCTCATGCCTCACTTGATCTCGTCCAGCGCCTTCTGGAACCGCCCCGCATGGGCCCGTTCCGCTTTGGCCAGGGTCTCGAACCAATCGGCCACTTCGCCGAATCCTTCTTCTCGGGCGGTGCGGGCGAAGCCTGGATACATTTCCGTGTATTCATACGTTTCACCGGCCACCGCCGCCACGAGGTTGGATTTGGTGTCCCCTACGGGCTTGCCCGTGGCGGGATCGCCCACTTCCGCGATGTAATCCATGTGGCCGAAGGCGTGGCCCGTCTCACCCTCTCCCGTGGACCTGAAGACGGCAGCCACGTCGGGGAACCCCTCCACGTCCGCCTGGCGGGCGAAGTAGAGGTAGCGGCGATTGGCCTGGGACTCTCCGGAGAAAGCGTGGAGCAGGTTGTCGTGCGTCTTGGTTCCTTGCAACTTGGGCATGGCGGTCCTCCTTGTCAGGATTCAAACGGATGGGGCCCCCTGGCGCAGGCGGCGCAGGTCCCCCGGACAGTAATTTCCCAAACACCGGGGCGAAATCCCTCCGGGAGGGCGAGATCACAGCGGTCCCCTTCCTGGATGGCCACGTCCCAGACGCGATTGCACCGGATACACGTCACATGGTAATGCGGGTCCAAGTTGGCGTCAAAGCGATCGGGGCCATCGTCAAGGCTCAGGCGCCGCACCCGTCCCTCGGCCACCAGGATGGTCAGGTTTCTGTACAAGTTGGACGTGCTGGCGGCGTGGCCGCCACGGGCGAGAGCTTCGGCGATCCGCAGCGCCGTGGGGTGCTCACCCGAGTGTTGAAGGACATCCAGAATGAGGTGGCGCTGGAGCGAATGGCCTTGCATCTTAGGAACCCTTCCTACACTGGTTCCTAACCGCCGGCACCCTGCCCTTATTCCGGAGACAATAGGCGCCCGCTTACAGCCACTTCTTGCGCCTGAAAAAGAGGAGCATGCCCAGGGCCGTGGCGGCCATCACCACGAGGGCGGCGAGGTACCCATAGCGCCATCTCAGTTCGGGCATGTTCCAGGGGGAGGCCTCGGTGTTGAAGTTCATGCCGTAGAGGCCCGCGATGAAGGTGAGGGGGATGAAGATGGTGGCAATGATGGTGAGCACCTTCATGACCTCGTTCATGCGGTTGGAGAGGCTGCTGAGGTACATGTCCAGCATGCCCGAGGCCATGTCCCTAAACGTCTCGATGATGTCGATGACCTGGATCGTATGGTCGTAGACGTCCCTCAAGTAAAGCTTGGTGGCGTCCTGGACCAGGGGCGACTCGCTCCGGCTGAGGGCCGACACCACCTCCCGCAGGGGCCACACGGATTTGCGGAGGAAGATGAGGGCGTGCTTGAGCTTGTACACCTCTCGAAGGACCTCTGGGCCTGGATTGAGCACGAGCTGCTCCTCCAGCGACTCCACGGCTTCGCCCGTGGTTTCGAGGGTCACGAAGTAGTTGTCCACCACCGTGTCGATGAGGGAGTAGGCCAGGTAGTCGGCTCCCATCTTCCGCGTGCGCCCCGTGCCCGCGCGAAGACGCTCGCGCACTCCGTCGAAGAGGGGCAGCCCCTTCTCCACGAAGGAGAGGACCCAATTGGACCCCACCACCAAACTCACCTGCTCCGAAACCGCCTCGCCGGCCTGTCCGTTGGGCAGAAACATCTTGAGGACGACGAAGAGGTAAGCGCCGTAGTCTTCGAACTTGGGCCGCTGATCCGTGTTGAGCAGGTCTTCCTGCGTGAGGGGATGGAGGCCAAAGCCCTCACCCAGGCGCTTCACCACGTCCACGTCCAGGCCTTCCACGTGGATCCACGTGACCGCGGGGGTATCCTTGAGCCCCACGGCGCCCTCCACGCTCAGGCCCCTCTTCTCCCGGCACGAAGCCTCGTCGTAGTCCAGCCCGATGATGTGTACGGGCTCGTGATGCTGCTCCCCGATGAGGACGAGGGACCCCGGCGGCAGGCCGGCCTTCTTGGAACGCTTTTTCATCCGGTGCTTCATGAGGGGCCCCTCCCAAAATTCTGCGGCGGGCTTCTCTTGGCTTCGACATGCGGGCGGCATGGAGCATTCGCCGTTGGGCATCCGAGACGGGGAGGGCCATTCCCTCCCCGCCCCGCGGGCCATGCCCGCCGGGGACCCCACCCCTGGAGCCTCCTCGCCGAGCTCGGAGCCTCCCATCCTGCGCCCGTGCTCTCCAGGCTCGATGATGGTATGATAGCGGGCTTAGGACTCACCGTCCAGGAGGATCTCATGGAATCAAAGTTCCGACGTTCGTTCCTCGCCGCTGCCGTGTTTGCCATGGCCCTGGCCTCCTTCCCCGCCGCCGCCAACGACCAGAAGCCACCCGCTTCGGTCCTCAAAGGGGCCGCCGACGAGGAAGGCAATACCCAGGGGCGCGTGCCCTTCATCCCCGACACGGACCCCGTCTTCGCGGGAAACCAGCAAGGAATCAAGGACCTCGCCAAGATGATCCGCGGGGGCTACGCGCAGAAGCCGCTCATCCGGCTCTACGAGCGCCTGTACCCGAGGCTCTACCCCTTTGATCATCCGTTTCAGCCCAGGCCCGCCGTGGCCGTGGCGGGGGCGAGGCGCCCCGAGTCGTCCTCCCTCTGGTCCTTCGTGGGGCCCATCAACATTCCCGGGCGCATGACGGCCCTGGTTCGCCATCCCTCCGATCCCAACACGCTTTATGTCGGCGCCGCTGACGGTGGCGTCTGGAAAACGACGGACGCAGGGGCCACGTGGACCTCCCTCTCCGACGGGCTCCATACCCTCTCCATCGGCAGCATCGCCATGAATCCCAAGAACCCGTCCGAAGTATGGGCCGGCACCGGCGAGGGCAATTTCGCCGTTGACAATTACCCGGGCGGATACCTTTACCACACCACCGACGGCGGCGCCACGTGGACTACCGTGACTCACACCATGGGAGACCTGCGCGGCTTGGCGGTGAAGCCCGACACCCCCTCCACCCTCTTCGCGGCGGGCGGCTACGGCATCTTCCGCTCCACCGACAGCGGAACCACGTGGGCCCCCGCCTCGGGAATTCCCGCGGGCGTGGGAACCGAGGTCCTCGTGGACCCCTCCACCCCGAACAACGTCTACGCGGCCCTGGGCAACATCCGGGGCAGCGCCAACAACGGCCTCTACAAGAGCACCGATGGCGGTGCCTCCTTCTCCAAGCTCACCGGCTTCCCCTCCACCAACCTGGGGCGCATCTCCGTGGCCCTCGCCGCCTCCCAGACCTCGACCCTGTACGCCGCCATTCAGGATTCCTCCACCTTCCTTCTTCAGGGAGTCTACAAGAGCACCGACGGCGGAGTTACGTGGACCCAGCTCAATGGTTCGCCCAATTTCTGCACCAGCCAGTGCTGGTACGACCTGGAGGTGGCCGTGGACCCGGCCAACCCCGACAAGGTCTACCTGGGCGGCATCGACAATTACCGCAGCGCGGACGGGGGCAAGACCTGGCAGCAGATCTCCATCTGGTACCTGGACCAGAGCAGCCCAAGGTACGTGCACGCCGACCAGCACGCCCTCGTGGCCACGGGCCCTAGCGAGGTCTGGGCTGGCTGCGACGGCGGCGTCTCCTATTCCTCCAGCAGCGGGGACACGTGGTCCTTCCGGGGCAAGGGCATGAACACGACTCAGTACTACAACATCGCCATGCACCCGACGAAGGCGAACTGGACGCTGGGCGGAACGCAGGACAACGGGACGCACTTGTTCAGCGGCGGCTCTTCCTTCGCGCAGGTCTACGGCGGTGACGGCGGGTATTGCGCCATCTCGCCCTCCGATCCGAACGTCATGTACGAGGAGTACGTCTACCTCGACATCAACAAGAGCACCAACGGGGGCTCGACTTGGATTCCCTCCAGCACCGGCATCGATTCGAGCGACCCGGTGCTCTTCATCGCCCCCTTCGTGATGGACCCCACGAACCCCAATGTCCTCTACGCGGGGACCAACCGCATCTATAGAACCACCAACGCGGCCTCCAACTGGGCCCCCATGGTGACGAACACTTGGGCGGGCCCGGTTTCGGCCATCGCCGTAGGACCGAGCACGGGCAACGTCGTGTTCGCGGGCACCAACCGGGCCGAAGTCTATCGCTGCACCAATCCCAGCGATGCCAGCCCCTCCTTCGACTATGCCGCCTCGGGGCTGCCCAGCCGCTCCGTGACCAGCTTTGCCATCGCCCCGGACGAGCAGACCGTCTACGTGACCTTCTCGGGGACGGGGACCTCCCACATTTTCAAATCCACCGACCAGGGCCACACGTGGAACGCCCTCACCGCAGGCCTGCCCGACGAGCCCTTCAACACCATCGTGATCCATCCCGCGGACCCCAAGGTGCTCTACGCGGGGTCCGATTTCGGCGTGTACGCGAGCTTCGACGGGGGTGCCACGTGGGCGCCCTACGGCTCAGGCCTGCCGCACGTGGCCGTGGATAGCCTAGCCATATCTGGCTCCCAGGGGCTCCTCCAGGCGGGGACCCACGGACGCGGCGTCTGGCAGGTGGCGGCTCAGACCACGGGCAACCTTCAGGTCCAGCCCACGGCGGTCCCCGCCTCGGGCGGCGCCCCCCTGAACGTGACCTTCACCGCCAACACGGCCGGCGGCACCCAGCCCTACACCTTCGCCTGGTCCTTTGGCGATAGCTCAACGGGCACGGGACAGACGGCCACCCACACCTACACGGCGGTGGGGAGCTACACGGCCAGCGTGACGGTGACTGATGCCGCCTCGGGAACAGCCACGGGCACCGTGAAGGTCTCCGTCGTCGTGCCTCCGCCCACCATCACGGGCGTCTCGAAGATGGCCAACCCGCTTCGTCTGAAGGTTACTGGTACCAACTTCAAGGCGGGAGCCACGGTGAAGGTGAATGGGACGCCGGCTCCCACCACGACCATGAAGAACGCCAGCCAGCTCATCGCCAAGGGAGCCGCGTTGAAGACCATGGTTCCCAAGGGGACGCAGGTGAGCATCACGGTTGCCAACAGCGACGGCGGCGAATCTTCACCCTTCCTCTTCACCCGCTGATCGCGCGGGTTCAAGGCACTCAGCTGAAGAGGCGGGCCTCGCTGGCCCGCCTCTTTTTTCTATGGGGCGCGGCAACCGTCTACAAACCGGCTTGATGGAAGGGGAGCCTGGGATTAACCCAGCAACTCGAGCACGCGGTTGACGCGCTGGGCGGGGCCCAGGACCGGCGAGGGAAGGCCGAGCTTGCTGCCCCGCTCCAGGAGGGGAACCAAGCGTTCAAGATCGGGACCGGTATCAGCGGCCGTGAGGGCAAGGCGGATGGGGTGGAAGAGCGCCTTGCCCTTGACTCCCAAGTCCTCCTTGATGGCATTCGCCGCGGCCTTGAAGGCACCGGGCTGAGCAAGATCGGCCGTTTCGGCCCTCTGCGCGAAGGCCGCTACAACCGTCCTGGCCCCCGGATCGCGCAGACTCTCCCAGTGGGCTTCACTCATACCCTCGGGATGGAACTCGAACACGGGGTCGCTGGCGGAAACACCATCAGCCAGGGTCTCGATGCGCTCCAGCATGAGGGCCGCGAGGGACTCCATCCACACCTCAATGTCATGTGACATCTGATCCGGAAGCCGGCCCGCAGCCCGAAGGTACGGCGCCAGTGCCCGGGATAGGGCGGAGGCCGAGAGCCCCTTCATGTGTTCCCGGTTCAGATACGTGAGTTTGGCCTCGTCGAAAACCGCGGCGGCCTTGTTGACCCGCGAAAGGTCGAACCGCTCCAGCAGTTCTCCAACCGAGAGGACCTCCTGTCCTCCAGGGTCGGCCCATCCCATGAGGGCCAAGCCATTGATCACCGCCTCGGGGAGGAAGCCCTTCGCGCGGAGAGCATCCACCGAGACGTCCCCGTGCCGTTTGCTGAGCTTGCCGCCGTCAGGTCCCAGGATCATGGAGAGGTGGGCGAAGGAGGGCACGCTGTAACCGAAGGCCTCATAGAGGACCACTTGCTTGGGCGTGTTGGTGAGGTGGTCCTCGCCCCGGACCACGTGGGTCACCCCCATGAGGGCGTCGTCCACCACCACGGCGAAGTTGTAGGTGGGCGAACCGTCGGGCCGTGTGAGGATCCAGTCGCCGAAGGTCTGGGTGTGGATCGAGACGTGGCCACGCACCAGATCGGTGAAGGAGACCATGCGCGGAGCCAGTTTGAGGCGGACCGACGGCCGGCGTCCCTGGGCTTCCCGTGCGTTTCGGGCCTCTTCGGACAGGCGCCTGCACGTGCCCGGGTAGACGTACGTGCGCCCCGCGGCCTTGGCCGCCTCCCGTCCCGCCTCCAGCTCCTCCTGCGTGCAATAGCACCGGTAGGCTTTCCCCTCATCGAGCAGCTTGGCCGCGTGGGCCGCGTACAGGCCGTAGCGCTCCGTCTGGCGGTAGGGGCCGAAGGCGCCTCCCGCCTCGGGGCCCTCGTCCCACGTGAGGCCCAGCCAACGCAGGTCCTCAAGCACGGAGTCCACGCTTTCCTGCGTGGAACGCACCGCGTCCGTATCCTCGAGTCTGAGAATGAAGGTACCCTCATTCCTGCGGGCGAAGAGCCAGTTGAACAGGGCCGTTCGGACGTTGCCCAAGTGCAGGTGGCCCGTGGGAGAAGGGGCGAAACGGACACGGACGGGCGTGTCGCTCATGAGACCTCCAGGCCGGCTGATTCTAGCTTCACGGGGCCCGGATGACAAGCAGGGAGCCCCGAGCCCTTTCGCCGGACCCTTGCCCCTGCTATGGTTGAGGGGTCCGCGGCGGCTGCGTGGCGGGAGGGGCGGGGGCGTGAAGAGACGGTGGTGGCGGACAAGGGCGGCCCTCATCCTGCCCTCAGGGCTCGTGGTGGCCCTCTGCGCAGGTCTGGTGGCGGCGGGAATCCTTCCGGGCACCCTTCCACACTCCGCATCGTGGTACCCGTACGCCATCTGGGCAGCGGCGGCACTGCTCGCCTGGCGGTTCAACCGTCCGCGGGTGTGTTTCGCCGTGCTGGCCCTGGCACTGGCCGACCGCCTGCTCCTGGCCTTCGCACCTGGCACCCAAGCGCTTTCTGGTGGAGGCCGCATCGTTTTCGACGCCACGGCCCTTCTTCTACCCCTGGACTTAGCGGTTCTGGCTTTCCTCAAAGAGCGGGGCCTCGTGTCAAGGTGGAGCGCCCTAGTAGCCGGAACCTTGCTGGCACAGATTCCCGCCGTTTTCCTTCTGGGTTCGGTGCCCAACTGCCGCCTGGCCGTGGCCCTGTCGCACCGTTTCCCCGAAGGGGCGCCTTGGGGTTCCCTGGCCCTTCCGACCCCGGCCATCGCCGCCTTCGCCCTTGCCATCGCGGCGCTGGCGGGCCATTTCGCGGTCAAGAAAGGCCCCGTCAATGCGGGGTTCCTCTGGGCCGCCGTGGCGGCGCTCCTGGCGCTCGCCCCCGGAAGCCCGGACCCCGTCTCCACCCTCTATTTGGCCGCCGGGGCACTCGGGCTGGGCCTGTCGGTCGTGGAGGCAGGGCACGCCATGGCCTTCAAGGATGACCTCACGGGTCTGGCCGCCCGGCGGGCGCTGAACGAAGCCCTGGACTGCATCGAAGGGCCTTTCGCTCTGGCCATGGTGGACGTGGACCATTTCAAGACGTTCAACGACCGCTATGGCCATGACGTGGGGGATCAGGTGCTCAAGCTGGTGGCAGCCAGGCTCGCGGAGGTGAGCGGTGGTGGAACGGCCTACCGATACGGGGGGGAAGAATTCGCGGTCATTTTCCCGGGAAGCCCGGCGAGGGAGGCGGCCTCGCACTTGGAAGCGATGCGGCGGGCCATCGCTGATTCCGGCCTAACCCTGCGAGCCCAGAGCCGGCCCAGTGCCAAACCAGCCCGGCCCAAAGCGGGGCGCGCCGCACGGCGAGTCTCAGTCACGGTGAGCGTGGGCTTGGCCGAGGGCGCCGCAGGGGCCGACCCTAAAGCAGTTCTCAAGGCCGCCGACCGGGCCCTCTACCGCGCCAAGGAACAGGGCCGAAACCGCCTCTGCCGGTGAAGATGAAGTGCTGACGCTAGACGCGGGGAAGCAAAGCGCTAGCTTCGTCCACCCGCTTCCCGCTCCCCGCTCAGTCCTTCTTCGGCCTGTCCCGGTATCGGTCCATGGCCTTGAGGATTTTTTTCCGGATGCGGAGGTTCGCGGGAGTGATCTCGAGGAGCTCGTCCTCGCCAAGAAACTCCAGGTGCTGCTCCAGGCTCATGACACGGGGCGGGACGAGTTTGGCGGCGTCGTCCGAGCCGGAGGCGCGCATGTTGGTCAGGTGCTTTTCCTTGACGATGTTCACGTCCAGGTCGTTTTCGCGGCAGTGCTCGCCCACGACCATGCCCTCGTAGACGGGCGTCTGGGGCGCGATGAAGAACTGGCCGCGGCTCTGGAGGTGGTCGATGGCATAGGCCGTGGCCCGCCCGGGGCGGTCCGCCACGAGCCCACCGTTAACGCGCCCGGCGATGGTACCCTGCCAGGGCTCGTACCCGTCGAAGAGGTGGTTGATGATGCCCGTCCCGCGCGTCTCCGTGAGGAACTGCGTGCGGAATCCAATGAGGCCCCGGCTGGGGACGCGCCACTCCATGCGCACCCGCCCCGTGCCGTGGTTCACCATCTTGAGCATCCGGCCCCGCCGGGTCCCCATGGCCTGGGTGACGACCCCTACGAACTCCTCGGGGCAATCCACCTGAGCCAGCTCCATGGGCTCCATGACCCGGCCGCCTTCCCCGAGTTTGGTGAGGATCTTGGGGCGGGAAACAGCGAGTTCGAAGCCTTCGCGGCGCATGGTTTCGATGAGGATGGCGAGCTGGAGCTCGCCGCGGCCCATGACGTCCACCTGGTCCCCGGTGGTAGGGAAGACCATCCGGAGGCTCACGTTGCGCTGCGACTCCTTCTCCAGCCGCTCCCGGATCTGCCGGGAGGTCACGAATTTCCCGTCCTGGCCGGCGAAGGGGGAGACGTTGGTGGAGAAGATCATGGAGAGGGTGGGCTCGTCCACGCTGATGCGCGGAAGGGCCTTAGGAGCCTCGGGGTCGGTCAGCGTGTCACCGATCCCCACGCCGGGGAATCCAGCCACGAAGCAGATGTCCCCTGGCAGGACCTCCGCGGCGTCCACCCGGTCCATTCCCTGGAAGGTGTACAGGGCCGTGATCCTGCCCTTGGTCTGCTTGTCCTCCTGGAGGAGAACCACATCCTGCGCGGCCCTGAGTTTGCCGTGGACCACGCGGCACAGGGCGATGCGGCCCACGTAGTCGCTGTAATCCAGGTTAGTGACCCAGGCCTGGAGAGGCTCCGCCTCCTCATACTCGGGTGCTGGAACTGTCGAGAGGATGGCTTCAAAGAGCGGCAGGAGGTTCTCGCCGGGGGTGGCTATATCAAGGGTCGCGGTGCCTTTCCGGGCGTTAGTGTAGAGCACGGGGAAACTGATCTGGTCCTCCGTCGCGTCCAAATCAATGAAGAGGTCATACACCTCGTTCAGGACCTCCTGCGCGCGAGCATCGGAGCGGTCGATCTTATTGATGACGACCACGGCCGGAAGATGGCGTTCCAGGGCCTTCTTCAAGACGAACCGGCTCTGGGGCAGAGGCCCCTCGGCGGCGTCCACGAGAAGGAGCACGCCGTCCACCATGGTGAGGCCCCGCTCCACCTCACCTCCAAAATCCGCGTGGCCGGGGGTGTCCACGATGTTGATCTTGACCCCCTGGAAGGTGACGGAAGTATTCTTCGCCAGGATGGTGATGCCCTTCTCGCGCTCCAGGTCGTTGCTGTCCATGACCCGTTCGGCTACGGCCTGGTTGGCGCGGAAGATACCCGACTGCCACAGCATGGCGTCCACGAGCGTGGTCTTGCCGTGGTCCACGTGGGCGATGATGGCGATGTTTCGGAGGTCTTCTCGTCGCACTTTGATTCTCCTTGGTCCGGCGGCTGCACGGACAGACACCCTCCCCTGAACCCTCGGCCGGAACCCACGACTCCGCTTGTCGCAGGGAAGATGTAAGTATATCAGAATACGGGCGATCCAGCAAGCTCTTGGCCCGCCATCTGGCCTGATGGTAGACTCATAAGCGTTCCAGAAAAGGAATGCCCAAAGGGAGGGAGACAGGCATGAAGCGAGGTGTGTGGGTTCTGGCCGGATTACTGGTGGGATCTTCGTGGTGCATCTGGGGACAAGACTCGGGCAAGCCCGCGGCGCAGCCCGATCCCGCGCCCGTCCGCGCGTTTCTCGCGCAGAACAAATACGCGGAGGCCCTGGCGGGAGCGGAGGCTGGCCTCAAGGCCAACCCGGCCAGCGTGGACTTCCAGGCGTTCAGGGTGGATGCCCTGCTCGGCCTGGACCGGCCCATGGAGGCCCTTCGGCTCGCGGTGCCGCTGGCGGGCCAGCACCCGGAACAGCCGGGCCTGCGGTACCGCGTGGGCGAATGCGCTTACGCCGCCCGCATGTTCCCCCAGGCGATCCAAGCCTGGAGTGCTCTCTACGGCTGCCCCGACAAGGATTGGGCTGGCCTCGCCTACCGGCAGAGCGCCCGTACCCTCATGATCTTGGGAAAAGAAATCGAAGCCCGGCAGCTGGTGGCCCAGGGCCTAGCCCGGTGGCCAGAGCCCCCCGCCGTCCTGCTGCGCTATTCGCTTCAGATCAACCCTAGCGTGGCCGAGGGCCTCAAACACGCGGATCTGGCCATGGCCTTGGACCCCAAGAACAAAGCGGAGTACGAATCCATCAAGCAGATCTTCGCCGCCGCCGGCGAGGGCGAACTCTTTCAAGAATCACCCGCCGGAGAGACTCCGGTCACCGTCAAGCTCAAAGAGAAGAGCGAGACTCGAAGCCTGTCCGCCCTCCAGTGGGGAAGTTGGGACCTAGACTCCACGGCCGAGATGACCACATCCTCGCGGGTAGTCGTGCCCGTGTCCTTCAACGGAGCCAAAGAGCGCCCCATGCTCCTGGATTCAGGCGCCGACACAGTGCTCGTGACCAAGGACGTCGTGAGGGACCTAGGCCTCCAGCCGGTCTCCGCCGCGTCCTATCTGGGCATCGGCTACGAAGGAGTCCAGAAGAGCTCCTGGGTGCTGATCAAGACTCTGTCCATGGGCGGCTTTTCTATGAAAAACGTGCCCGCCATGGTCATCGAGGAGAACAACGACTTCTGGAAGGAGACGGGAGGCCTCATCCCCCTGTCGCTCTTTTCGGCGCACGGTGTTCTCTACGACCGCCGCAGAGGCAAGGTGACCCTCTATCCCGCGGGAACCAAACCGGAGACGGCCCTGCCGGGGGGCTCCTTCTCGGTGAAATCCCTATGGTTCAACGGCAAACCTTACGTGGAGGTGAAGGTCCAGGAGCGGGAGGGGCTGAGCTTTCTCGTGGACACGGGGGCATGGACCACCTTCATCGCGGGCCAGTACGCTGCGGACTTGGGCGTCCACATCAACCGCGCGGCCCAGTCCAAGCACTCTTCGGGGCTGTCAGGGGCGGCCCTTTCGGGACAGGCCAATGGCGTGACCCTCTGGCTAGGTCCCGCCCGTTTCAAGCTCTCCCCCTGCCAGGTGATGGAGATCTCCCAGGACGCGGACATCACGACCTACGGCATTCTCGGCCGCAACATCCTGGACCCCTTCGCCATCTATTTCGACTTCAGAAGCAACGTGGTGGCCTTTCAAGCCTACGACCGGTGAGGAGATCAGTGGAAGAAGTAGCCGAACCCGCCCAGGGCCAGGAGCAGGACCCCTAGAACCATGCGCTCGTTGTGCTCCAACCAGGGGAACGTAAGCTTTTCGTAGCCCGTGTAGCCCAGGAACGCCAGGATCCCCATGGCCAGGATGGTCACGACGCTCATGAGCACGGCCATGAGGAGGAGGGTGGTCCAGGAGAGGCCTCCCGCCGCGAAGAAGATGGGAATGAGTGTCTCGCAGGGTGAGAGGGTCATTTCGAAAAAAAGGGCGCCTACGGCGACCCGATCGGCTTGAATCGGGTCTTCCGCGTGGTCGTGGGCACAGTGGCGGTGCCCTTCCCGCCGCCAGCCCATGACCAGGTAGTAGAGGCCGAAGGCCGCCAGGATGAGAGCCGGGAGCGGTGTGTCTAGGTTCCCCACGTATTTCTGCACGCCTTTGCCCAGGGCGGCCGCGGCCAATCCCACGAGCGTGGTAGTCGTGACGTGGCCCAAGCCTGACAGAAGGACGATCTTCAGCATCCGCCCGCGCGACCACCGCTGGGCCCTCGCCACGAGGACGAAGGAGAGCCAGTGGGTGGGAAGGAGGGCGTGGATGCCCGCCACGGCGATCAAGGCGGCAAACAAGCTGGAATTCACCACGGCTGCTTCGTTCATCCTTAGCTCCCAGCCCCGAGGAGGGCATCTCGGCTGGCCTCGTCCAGAACCACTTCCTGCCGCAAGGACGGAAGGGGCACGCCGCGCTCCGCGAACACCTCGCTTACGGCTCGCCGAAGGACGCGCTCCACGTCCCATTGGCGGCCCGGGGCCACCTTGGCCGTCACCCTCACGCGCGCGGCCGAGTCGGTAAACTCGGTGACCCCAACCACTTGAGGATCCTCCAGATATGCCTCAGTCACCTCCGCGTGGGCCCTCGCCCGCCGGCACGCCTCCTGAAGCGCGCCGAAGACGACCTCGAGATCCGAGCGGCGGGCGACGCCCACGTCCAGGACAGCCCTGGACCAATGTCTCGAATAATTCGTGACCGACCGAATCTCCCCGTTGGGAATGGTGATCACTTCGCCGCCCAAGGCCCGAAGCCGAGTACTTCTGAGGGTCATGGTCTCCACGGAACCTGAAAATTCGCCCACTTTCACCGAATCACCCACGCGAAACTGGTCTTCCGCGAGAAGGAAGAAGCCGTTGATGAGGTCCCTGATCATGTACTGGGCACCGAAGCCCACGGCCACACCCACGATACCCAATCCGGCCAGCAGGGGCCCCACTTGCACGCCGAAATCGGCCAGCGTCATGAGCGAGGCGGCCAGATAGATCGAGAGGGAACCCATGCGCCTTATCACCACCTCGATGGTATCCAACCGCTGTTCCAGGTCTCTCTCGTTCCCCGGATCCCTCCGCAGGGCCGCCGTTAAAACCCGTCTCAGCAGGGTGCGCCAGACCCGGTCCAGCAGGAAAGCTCCTAGGAAGAAGAGCCCCATCCTGAAGAAACGGACGGAGAGCCACGGCGCCCACGTATGAGGAGCCCAAATTTCCCACTCGGAGGGTTCGGAAACGTGCAGGAGTGACGGCGCTAGTGTCATGTCCAGCCTCTCGGGGAACCGCCTCCGGGACGCCAGGGCCGTCCCGGGCGGAGGAAGTATTGTACAGGACTTTCACGGGCATCACGTTGGGCGAGCCACATACGCAAAGGGAGCCCGAAGGCTCCTATGTCGACCTCGCTGACTCCCTTGTAATACGGGGTATTAGCAGGCAAGTCGCGTGCCAGAACTAACGCCCCATGCAGTCCGCGTGAAGGTCTACACTTTCAAGGAGTTTAGACAACCGGCTGCCCTTGGAGGAGAATTCAATGTGTACCATTTGATAATATATTAAACCATTTGGTCCATTTAGCCCGCGTTTTGTCTTGTACACAAAGGATGAAGAAACTTCACAGCGCCCCCTTCGTGATCCCCGTCACACGAACGAGGCAGGGATCACTCCTGGATGAGGCCGTATTTTCGAGCACGGTATTTGAACTTGGGCCGGCTCAACCCCAGCAGCCTTGACGCTTTCGAGACATTACCACCACTCCGCCGGAGCGCTTCCGTGAGGAGGGCCTCCTCCATGGCATCCCATTGGAGGCCCCCTTCGGGCAAGGCGATGGACGCTCCCCGCCCTGCCTTGCTCCGCCGGGCCCCGGGCCGCTGCGGGAAGAGATCGCTCCGGCCGATCTTGTCCGAGCCGCAGAGGATGCAGGCCATCTCCACCTTGTTACGAAGCTCCCTCACGTTGCCGCTCCAAACATGTTCCAAGAGGGCGCGATGGGCTTCGGGCGTGAACCCCGAGACGGTCTTATCGTACTTCAGAGCAAACTCCTGCAGGAACTCCCTTGCCAGGAGCTGGATGTCCTCCTTGCGCTCTGACAGGGGCGGCAGGATGATCTCGAACCCGTTGATGCGGTAGTAGAGATCGTGTCTGAACTTTCCGTCTTCCACCCAGCGGTCCAGGGGCTTGTTGGTTGCCACCAGAATCCGCACGTCGCACCGCTTCAAGTCCACCGCTCCCAGGGGGAGGTACTCTCCGTCCTGAAGGACGCGCAGAATTTTGGCCTGGAAGGCCGGTGAGGTTTCCGCGATCTCGTCTAGAAACACCGTGCCGCCCCTGGCACGTTCTAGGATGCCTGGACGGTCTTCATCGGCCCCCGTGAAGGAGCCCTTCCTATAGCCAAAAAGCTCACTCTCCAAAAGGGTATCGGGGATGGCGGAACAGTTGATGGGGAAAAAGGGCTTGAGATGGCGCTTGGAATTGTGGTGAATGGCCCGCGCGAAGAGCTCCTTGCCCGTGCCGCTCTCGCCCGTGATGAGAACCGTGGCGTCGGTGACCGCCACCTGGCTCGACAACCGCACGGCTTCCAGAAACGCGGGGGACTGTCCCTGGAGCTTGGGAAAAAGAAAGCGCCGTTCAAGGTCTCCCCTGCTCTCGCGAGACTGGGCAAGAAGGGCCGCCACGTGGAGGGCCCGCTGAACCGTGATTTCTAACTGATGAACCTTGAAGGGCTTGGCGATGACGTCCAGCACCCCTTCCCGCAATGCATCAACGGCCATCTGGACGGTACTGTAGGCACTCATAAGAACGATCTGCGCCGAGGGGTTTTCTCGAAGCAGCGCAGGCACCATGGTCAGCCCGTCGCCATCGGGCAGCTTGTAGTCCAGGAGGATGACGTGAGGGTGGTCCCGCTCGTTGGCCTCGACGCCCTGTCTCACCGTCACGGCAGAAGCCACCACCACGGGATATTGGGAGAGGATTTCTTGAAGGAGCGCCGTGGCATCTGGCTGGTCCTCGACGATCAGCACATCGGTTGGCACGGGAGCCCTCCCCTCGCCATGGTAGCCCTGCGGAGACGGCGGGACAAGGGGAAGGGCGGATGGTGATCGGTGACTTGTGATTGGTGAAGGGATCAAAGGGACATGGGCGGCAGGTGGCCAGGGCCCGGCAACGGGGTCTCACTCCTCACTGCGTCCTGCCCCCCGCTCCCCGCTCCCTGCTCTGAAGAGACGAACTCCCCCGCGTGATAAGAGCTTCGCACGAGGGGCCCGGAGAGAACCGCGGCGATACCCGCCTCTTTGGCCTCCTCGCGCAGCTGGACGAATTCCTCGGGATCGTAATAGCGGGCGACGGGATGGTGGAGCCGGGTGGGCTGGAGGTACTGGCCAATGGTGAGCCGTTCGATCCCCGCTCCCGCCAAGTCGCGAAACGCTTGGCGCACTTCCTCCCGGGTCTCCCCCAACCCTACCATGAGGCCGCTCTTCGTGGGGAGAGATGGCGCCATCTCTCGTACCCTTGATAGAACAGACAACGACCGGTTGTATCTGGCCTTGGTTCGGATCCGCGGCGTCAGCCGCTCCACCGTCTCCAGGTTGTGGTTGAAGACGTGCGGACCTGCGCTGAGGACCGTCCTAAGACACTCCTCCCGTCCCGAGAAGTCAGGGGTCAGCACCTCGACCTTGACTCCCGGAATCTGATCACGCAATGCTCTGATGGTCCTGGCGAAAGCGCCAGCCCCTTCATCCGGCAAATCGTCCCGGCACACGGACGTGACCACCACGAACCGAAGGCCCATCTTGGCCGCCGCCGCCGCAAGGCGCTGGGCCTCCTCGGGATCTTCCTGTCCCGGGCGCCCCGTGGCGATGTTGCAAAAACGGCAGGCCCGCGTGCAAATATCGCCCAGGATCATGAAGGTGGCCGTCCCCTCGGCGAAACACGCACCCTTGTTGGGACAGGCGGCCGACGTGCACACGGTGTGGAGTTGGTTGCGCGCAATGGTCTGGAGGACCTCGCTGGCGCGCTCGCCCACGGCCAGGCGGTCGATCTTGAACCAGGACGGCTTTCTAGGCGGTTCGGCCACGTCCTCAACCTCCAGAGGAGCACCATACGCCCCGCCAATGGCCGGAGCAAGGGGTTAGGGGGGCCGGGCACCTGGAATCGGCACCCTGTTTCCCGCTTCCCGGCTCCCAGCTCCCTTCTCCCCGATCCCCTTATAAACCCCTTGACAAGACCAATTTGGGCCCCTATGATTGGTTTGTGGACCAAAGTGGACCAAAGTGGACCAGCCTGCAAAGGGTGCCACTCGGTCGCCAGATGGGGGAGCTGATGTTCCGAGGCAGCGCCGACGCGAGGATCGACGAGAAGGGGCGCTTCAAGATCCCGAGCAAGTTCCGCTCCCTGCTCGTGGACTCTTTCGGCCCCGAGGTTTTCGTCACCTCCTACGGCCCGCCCTGCATGCGCGTCTACCCCCTTGGCGAATGGGTCAAGATCGAAGACAGCCTCCGGAAGAGCGGCTGGGGCGATGAACCCCGCGTGGTCCAGTTTCTGCGCAACGTGGGCCTCTACGGCGACGTTCAAGAGGTGGACCCCCAGGGGCGGATTCTGGTCCACAACCGCCTGCGAAAGCACGTGCGGATGGAGGGAGACGTGGTGGTCGTGGGCAATCCCACCAACTTCCTCGAAGTGTGGAACGAGGATCTGCTCAACGAGATCCAGGCCAAGGAACCGCTCACCGACGAGACCATCCGGTTCGTGTCCAATATCCTGCGGGAGGCGAGGAATGGAAACGGGATCCCTCCATGTCCCGGTGATGGTCCGGGAGGTGGCGGAGGCCCTTCAGGCTGACGCGGGAGGGTGGTTCGTGGATTGCACGCTCGGGCTCGGCGGCCACAGCCGGGCCATCCTTGAATCGTCACCTGAAGCCCGGGTCCTTGGCGTGGACCGGGACTCCCATGCGCTTGAGATGGCGCGGGAAGCGCTGAAGCCCTTTGGCGGCCGGTTCCGTTGCCTTCACGCCAACTTCAAAGACGTGGCAGCATGGAAGGATGCCCTGCCCGAAGCCCCCGCGGGGCTCCTGGCCGACCTCGGGCTGAGCGGATACCAACTCAAAGCCAGCCGGGGCTTCAGCTTCTCCGACACGGAGGCCCTCGATATGCGGATGGACCCGGAGACGGGACTTTCCGCACGCGACTTCGTGAATACGGCTTCCGAGGAAGAGATCATCCAGATCCTGCGAACCTTCGGCGAGGAGCCCATGGCGCGCCGGATCGCGCGGGCCATCGAGGAGGTCCGCGCCTCGGCCCCCATCGAGGATGCCGCCTCACTGGCACGCATCGTCCACGGGGCCGTCCCTGCACGGTTTCACGGGCGCGTCCATCCCGCCACCCGGACCTTTCAAGCCATCCGCATCTTCGTGAATCAAGAGCTGGAGGGGCTCGGAACCTTCATCGAAGAGGCCGCGGCCATGCTTCGGACCGGCGGCCGAATCGTGGTCCTCGCCTATCACTCCCTCGAAGACCGGATCGTCAAGCAGGCCTTCGCGGCCATGGCCAAAGGATGCATCTGCCCTCCTCGGCTTCCCGTTTGCGCCTGCGGCCGCACCCCCTCGCTCAGGCTCGTTACGCGCAAGGCCCTGCGGCCCTCCGTGGAGGAAACCACGCGGAACCACGCCTCGCGAAGCGCCCGCCTCCGGGTGGGAGAGCGGTTATGAAAGAGATCGCCATCGGGACCAAGCCCATCAGGCAGCCCGATGAACGGAGCATGGCCGAGGCCTTGCGAATCACCCTCCTCATCTTCACCCTTGCCACTCCTTTCTTCCTCTACATGGGGCTTTCCGCTGGCCAGGTGAAGGAGGAGTACAGGCTGTCGAAGCTCGTGGAACACCGGCGCATTCTCCTCAAGGAGCACGAGCGCCTCCTCCTCACGCGGGACGCCCTCCTGAGCCCATCGGCGGTGGACACGGCGGCACGCCAGAAGCTCGGCATGGTGGAGGAGGATCCTCAGGAATGGACCGTGGGGACGCCCCCTGAACAAAGCAAACAGGGCGGGGGGGCCGATGCGAGGGCGCCAGCCAAAAAAGACCGGGCGGACACCAAGGGAAGCCCCGCCCGCGCTCTGCATTCGGCGGCCCGTGCCTCGCGTTCAGCACCCGCGGCCCCAACCGGAGTGTCTCGGGCAGGAACCGAAAAGGCAACCGCGGCCACGGCCCCGCAGCACGCCCTGCCGGCCACGGCTAAAGAGAAAGTCCGTCCCGACAAGGCGAGCCCGGCTGCTTCGGGCGCCTCCGTAAGGGCCGTTCCCATCGCCAAACCTCCAGGCGGGCCGGCCAGATCCAAGACCCAAGGGAGCCGGCGGCCATGACGCAGGGGCTCGTTCCCTCGCGGCTGCGCCTCTTCGGCGCCTTGGTCGCCGTCCTGGCGGCCTTGGTGGTGGGCCGCCTCGCCTATCTCCAGATCCTCCGCGGGGGATACTACGCCGCCCTGGCGCAAAACCAGGCACAGGAGCGCATCGACGTGGACCTTCCCCGGGCGAGCCTCCTGGACCGCCGCGGTTTCCCCTTGGCGGCCTCCACCCAGTGCCCTTCGCTCTACACGTTCGATCCCCAGAAGCTCACCGACCCCGTGGGCCTGGCCCGCGCCGTCGCCGCCCTGAGCGGACGCGACGCCGACGACATCCTCAGAGACCTGCGCGCACGCCGAAAATTCACGTGGCTGGCGCGCAAGATGCCCTTCCAGGACTACGACGAGGCCAAGGCCATCTGCGACCGGTTCAAGGGCTGTGACCTGATGGAGGAGGCGGGAAGGTACTACCCCAACGACACCCTGGCCGCCAACCTCATCGGATGCGTGGGCACGGACGGAGGGCTCACGGGCCTCGAACAACACTGGAATGACAACCTCCAAGGCGGGACGCGAAGCTATTTGGTCATGAGGGACGCCGTGGCGACGCGCCTCATTCCCATGGAAATGGTGTCCGACGTCGCCCCCAAACCCATGGCCGTGCGAACCACCATCGACCAGGCCATCCAGTTCGAAGCGGAGCAGGTCCTCGATGAGACGGTGGCGGAACTCAAAGCCAAGGACGGAGTGGCCATCGTGCTGGATCCCCGCAAGGGCGACATCCTGGCCATGGCCGTAGCGCCGACCTTCGACCCCAACGAGCCCGGCAAGTCCACCCTCAATTCCTGGCGCAACAGGGCCGTGACGGATTCCTACGAGCCGGGCTCCACCTTCAAACTGATCACCCTTGCCGCGGCCTTGGACTCGGGCCGGTTTCGGCCCACGGATACGATCCCCGTGGGGAACGGCACCCTCACCGTGGGCCCCAAGACGATCCACGACGATGAACCTCCCATCAAAGCCATCTACACCCTGGAGGAGGTGTTTGCCCACTCCTCCAACGTGGGCGCCGCGAGGATCGGCATGGCCCTGGGCGAGGACACCATGTACCACTACATGCGCCTCCTCGGCTTCGGCCAGCCGACGGCCCTCCACCTCACGGGAGAAAGCGCCGGCCGGCTCCGGCCGCCCAAAGAATGGTCCATGCTGTCCCTGCCCTCCCTTTCCTTCGGGCAGGAACTCCGGTGCACACCCCTGCAGCTCGCCCTGGCCTACGCCGCCGTCGCCTCTGGGGGATACCGCGTGATACCCAGGCTCCTCCCCGACGAAGCCGTGGCGCCGCCGGAGCGGATACTCAAAGCATCCACGTGCGAGGCCCTGAAGGACATGATGGGCCGGGTCGTCACGGAAGGCACGGGCAAGGCCGCGGCGGTTCCGGGTGTTGTCGTGGGAGGCAAAACGGGGACCGCCCAGAAGATCGGCCAGAAGGCCGAGGGCGGCCGGCGGCCCTTCATCGCTTACTTCGTGGGGGTCGCGCCGCTGGAGGATCCCCGCATCGTGTGCCTGGTCATGGTGGACGAGCCCGTGGGCAAGATTTACGGCGGAGCCATTTCGGCGCCCGCCTTCTCTAAGATCGTGGCCTTCTCTCTCAAGCGCCTCTCTTACCCGGACCGGCCCTCCGAGTCGGATATGGCCCTCATGGGAGGCCAACCGTGAACGACCGCTGGCTTCTCTCCGACCTCCTTGGCCTGGTGCCGCACTCGGCCGTTCTGGGGCCCATGGACGTGTCCGTCACGGGCATCACCTGCGACTCCAGGGAGGTGAGCCCGGGGGACGCCTTCGCCGCCCTCAAGGGATACAAGACCGACGGCAGGGCCTTTGCTTCCCAGGCCTTCGCCCGTGGCGCACGGGTGGTTCTGGCTCACGCCGAACCGCTGGAACCCATTCCCGCCGGTGCCGCCTGGGTCGTCTGCCCCCGCGACCGGGAGGCCTTCTCGGCAGCCTGCGCAGCCTTGTACGGCACTTTGGTGAACCCCGTGAAGCTAGCCGGCGTGACGGGGACCAACGGCAAGACCACCTCCGTCTACCTCCTGCGGAGCATCTTCCGCCAGGCGGGTGGATCGGGCATGTTGGGAACCATCGAATACGATGATGGGGAGGGCCTGCATCCGGCCGTGAGAACCACCCCCGAGGCCCACCTCATCCACCGCTGGCTCCGGGGCCTGGCGGACCGAAGCGTCCCCTACGCCGCCATGGAAGTCTCGTCCCACTCCCTGGCCCTTTCACGGGTAGCCCATCTCCGCTTCGTAGCGGCGGGCTTCACCAACCTCACCCGCGACCACCTCGACTTTCATCTCACCATGGACGCCTACTATCAAACCAAGAAGGGGCTCTTCGACCTCCTCTCTCCCGATGGAGTAGCCGTGGTGAATCTGGAGGACGCCTACGGCGTGCGCCTGGCCGGCGAGCTGGACCGGAAGCGGCTCCTCACGGTGGGCCGGCAGAGGCCCGCGGACATGCGCCCGGAGGCCTTGGCCATGGACCTCTCGGGTACCGCCTGCACCTTCAAGACGCCGTACGGCAACGTGGCAATCCGCTCCGCACTCACGGGGCAGTTCAACCTCGAGAATCTTCTGGTGGCCGTGGGCACCGCCCTGGCCGCGGGAGTTTCGCCCGCCCAGGCCGAAGCAGGTATCGCGGCACTGAAAGGCGTGCCCGGCCGTATGGAACGGGTGGACCGGGGCCAGCCCTTCGCCGTCCTCGTGGATTTTGCCCACACCGACGATGCCCTGAAAAACCTCCTGCAGACCGTCCGCGATCTCGGCCCGCGGCGGATCATCACGGTCTTCGGATGCGGCGGTGACAGGGACCGCACCAAGCGGCCCCTCATGGGCGCCGTGGCGGCCCGCCTGAGCGACGTGGTCATCCTCACCTCCGACAATCCCCGCACGGAGGACCCGGAGGAGATCGCCAGGGACGCGGAGAACGGCATCCGCCCCGAGCTGGGCGGCGGCAAAGCCTACGAAAGGATCCTGGACCGGCGCGAGGCCATCCGCCACGCACTCGGCTTGGCCGGTGAGGGAGACGCGGTGGTGGTGGCCGGCAAGGGCCACGAGCGGGACCAGCTCACGGGAACCCAGCGGCGGGAGTTTCACGACCCCACTGTGGCGGGCGAACTGCTGGGAGACCTGGGATGGCGATGAGAGCCTTTACAGTGGCGGAGATCGCCGAAGTCACGAGCGGAGAGATCATGCGGCACTCTTCCTCTACCGTGGCGGGCCTATGTCTGGACTCCCGGGCCGTGACCCCGGGCGTCCTCTTCGCCGCACTCAAAGGAGAGAAGACCGACGGCCACGCCTTCTGCGCCGCGGCCGCCGAAGGGGGCGCCTCGTGCCTCCTGGTGGAGAAGCCCACGGACGTTCTGGGAAACTGCGGCATCGTGCGCGTTTCCTCCGTGGAGACGGCCCTCCGGTCCCTCGGGGCGCGAGTCCGGGCCGACTTCCGGGGGGAGGTGGTGGCCGTGGTGGGCTCGTGCGGCAAGACGACCACTAAGGATTTTGCCTCCGCCCTCCTGAGCCATCTAGGCACCGTGCACGCCACTTCGGGGAACCGCAACAATTTGCTGGGGCTGCCCGAGACCCTCATGGGCGCCCCCATGGACCGCCGCTTCTGGGTGCTGGAGCTGGGCATCTCCAAGCCCAACGAAATGGCCGACCTTGCACCCATCGCCCGGCCCACGGGGGTCATCATGACGACCATCCAGCCGGTGCACACGGAGTTCTTTCCTTCCCTCGAGGCGATTCGCGACGAGAAGGCTCGAGTCTTCGATTCGACCGAGCCCGGAGGCTTCGCCGCCCTCAACGCCGAGGACCCTCTCCTGCGGGACCTGCGCCTGCCTACGGGCACGGAGCGGATTCTCTATGGAACCTCGCCGGACTGCGACGTGAGGGTCGAGGCGGAGGGGAGCGGCGGCCCCGAGGGGACGCCCTTTGTCCTTCACCTCCATGGCCAGCGGGCCAGGGGCGTCCTTCCCCTCCCGGGGGCCTACAACTTGCTCAACTTCGCGGGGGCCTGCGCCGCGGGCGCCGCCTTCGGCGCGGACGCCCAGACCCTCGCCTCGGCCGCCTCCCAATTGCGGCCCGCGTCGCACCGGGGACAGACCCACCGCCTGGCCGGAGACGTCCTCCTCCTGGACGACTCTTACAACGCCAACCCTTCGGCCATGGCCGCCGTCCTGGCGGAGACTGCTCTCTGGGGACGCCCCGTGGCGGGCGCCCTGGGGGAGATGCTGGAGCTGGGGCCCGCCACGTTCCGCCATCATACCGAGGCGGGCCGGGCCGCCGCCAAGGCCGGGCTCACCGCTCTCCTGGCCGTGGGAGGCGAGGCCGCGGGCGCCATGGCCGAGGCCTTCGCGCCCTCGGGACGGCCGGTTCTGCACGTCAGAACCTGGCGGGAGGGGACGGAGTGGCTGGAGGGCCAGATCCTTCCTGGAAGCGGCGTGGTGATCAAGGGCTCCCGCGGTATCGGACTCGATGGTTTGGTGGCGTGGCTCGTGGAACGGAGGGGCGCCTGATGCTTTACCACCTGCTGTATCCTCTGCACCAGCACCTTCCGGCTCTGCGGCTCTTCCGGTACATCACCTTCCGCGGGGCCTTGGCCATCGTCATCGCCCTCCTCATCTCCCTCCTTCTGGGCCCGGTCCTCATCCGCTGGCTCCAGCGCCTCAATCTCCGCCAGTACATCCGCGAGGAGGGACCGGCGGCCCACCAGGCCAAGGGGGGCACCCCCACCATGGGCGGCCTCCTGATCCTCCTGGCCCTCACCGTGGCGGCCCTCCTGTGCATCCGCTGGGACAGCCCCCTCTTCTGGCTCCTGCTCGGAAGCACCCTGGCCTTCGGGGCCATCGGTTTCGCGGACGATTTTCTGAAGATGAAGCGCCGCCAGAACCTGGGGCTCACGAGCAAACAGAAGTTCATGCTCCAGATGCTGGCCGCTTCGGCCGTGGCCTGGTTTCTCTACCAGTACCGCCTCACGGGCCACTACAACACGTCGCTCACGGTGCCTTTCTTCAAGGAACTTCATCCGGACTTGGGCTGGCTCTTTATCCCCTTCGCCGTCCTGGTCATCGTGGGGGCCTCCAACGCGGTGAACCTCACGGACGGGCTGGACGGCTTGGCCATCGGCTCTACCCTCATCGCCGCGGCCACCTACGCGGTCCTCACCTACGCGGCGGGTAACGCCAAGATCGCCGATTACCTGGACATCCCCTACGTCCTGGACACGGGCGAGCTCTCCATCTTCGCCGCGGCCCTCGTGGGGGCGAGCCTCGGGTTTCTCTGGTTCAACGCCCACCCGGCCCAGGTCTTCATGGGCGACGTGGGCTCGCTGGCGCTGGGGGCGGCCATCGGCACCCTGGCCCTCATCATCAAACAGGAGCTTCTCCTGGTGGTTGTGGGCGGGCTCTTCGTCATGGAGGCCCTCTCCGTGATCCTCCAGGTGGCCTCGTACAAGCTGCGCAAGGAGCGCATTTTCAGATGCGCTCCCATCCACCATCACTTCGAGATGGGCGGGTGGAAAGAGACCCAGGTGGTGATCCGGTTCTGGATCCTGGCGTTCCTCTTCGCCCTCATGGGCCTGGCGACGCTAAAGATTCGTTAAGGGGCGATGCGCTGATGAAGGTACTCGTGGCGGGCATGGGCACATCGGGATACGCGGCGGCGGCGCTGGCCCTGGCGCGCGGCCACCAGGTCATGGCCTGCGACCTGTCCCTGGCGGACCAGCTCAAGGTGGACCTGGCGCCGCTCCTGTCCCGTGGGATGGTGTTCTACGGCGGATCCGAATCCCCCGCCCTCCTCGACGGCATGGACGCCTTGATTCTCTCGCCGGGTGTTCCGAGGGCCTCGGCCCTGGTGAAGGCCGCCCTGGACCGGGCCATTCCGGTCCTGGGTGAACTGGAGTGGGGCTACCGCCACGCCCAGGGACGCATCGCCGCGGTCACCGGATCCAACGGCAAGAGCACCACCACGACCCTCCTGGGGAGGCTCATGGCGGCCCATTTCCCGGACGTTCGCACGGGTGGCAACCTGGGCACCCCCTTCTGCGCCATGGTGGAGGGTTCCACGGCGGACACGTGGTTCGTGCTGGAGGCCTCCTCCTTCCAGCTCGAAAGCATCGAGACCTTCCGCGCCCGGGTGGCGGTGCTGCTCAACGTCACCCCGGATCACCAGGACCGCTACGCGCGGTTCGAGGACTACGCCGCCGCCAAGGCCCGCGTCTTCCTGAACCAGGCCACGCCGGACTTCGCCATCTTCTCCGCCTCCGACCCTCTGGCCGAGGCTTTCGGTTCGGCGGCGGGAGGACAACACATCCGGTTCTCCGCCGCCGGCCCCATCCCCGAGGGTGCGTTCGTGCGAGGCGGCCAGGCTCTGTGGGTTCACGATGGCCGCGAGGAGGCCCTCTTCGCCCTTGCCGGCCTCCCCCTGCCCGGCGCCCACAACCTCGAAGATGCCCTCGCCGCGTGCCTCGCCGCGCGCTGCGCTGGCGTCCCCGTCACCAAGATCGCTCCCGCCCTCCAGGCCTTCACGGGCCTCCCCCACCGGCTGGAAAAGGTGGGCACCGTGAAGGGTGCCGCCGTCTACAACGACTCCAAGGCCACCAACACGGACGCCGTCCTCAAGGCCCTCACGGCCTTCGACTCCGGGGTCATCCTCCTGCTGGGCGGCAGGGACAAGGGAGCCGACTGGGCGTGCCTCGCGGGCGAGGTCAAAGCCCGCTGCAAGGCGGTCATGGCCTTCGGCGCGGCCAGGGAAAACGTGAGAGCCGCTCTCGCAGGCACCGTCCGGCTCGAAATCTTCCCGTCCTTGAAAGAAGCCACGTTCCGGGCCCTCGGCCTGGCGGCGGCAGGCGACAGCGTGGTCCTCTCCCCCGCCTGTGCGTCTTTTGATGAGTTCAAGAACTTCGAAGACCGGGGCGATCATTTCAAGGCGTGGGTGAAGGAGGCGGGAGGATGAGCCGCTACCTGAGCTTCGACCGCAAGCTCTTCACCGTGACCTTGGGGCTCCTGGCCTTCGGCCTCGTGATGATCTATTCCTCCTCCGCGGTCCTGGCCCTCACCCGCAAGGGCGACCCGGGCTATTTCTTCAAGCACCAGCTCGTGTGGGCCATCATCGGCGTGGGCGCCCTCTTCTTCACCCAGCGCATTCCTTACGCCCGGTGGGGACAGCGGAAGTGGGTCGTGGGCCTCATGAGCCTAGAGGTTGCCCTGCTCCTGCTGGCCCTGGCCAGCCCGTCCATCAACGGGTCCCACCGCTGGATCAAGCTGGGCCCCATGACCCTCCAGCCCTCGGAGACGGCCAAGCTGGTCGTGGTCATCCTGGGCGCCTTCCTCCTGAACAAGCGGGTGGAGGAGAAGCGCGAATGGACTAAAGTGCTCGTCCCCCTGGGCGCCTACGTGGGCTTCGTGGCCGTCCTAATCCTCGTGCAGCCCGACCTGGGTACGGTGGTCATTCTCGGCGCCATCCTTGTCTCCCTTCTCCTGGTGGCGGGCCTGCCGTGGAAGTGGCTCGGGGGCATGGTCTGCCTCGGCGCCGTCGCCGTGAGCGTCCTCGCCGTGTCCAGCCCCTACCGGCGCCAGCGGCTCATGACCTTCATGAATCCCGAGGCGGACGTGCGCCACGAGGG
>JBBIKI010000015.1:39547-44548 GCA_037445535.1 Acidobacteriota bacterium
GTCCTCCAGGCTCTCGTCCACATCATGGTGACCCTGACCCTCCTGCCCACCAAGGGACTGCCCTTGCCGCTGCTCTCCTACGGTGGATCGAACCTGGTGGTGACCCTGGCGGGCATCGGAATCCTGCTCAACGTAAGCGAGCACCAGTGAGGGACCGGAAGCGGGACGCGGGAAGCAGGGAGAAGGCCATGGCGAGCAGGGGTCAAGGGACGGAAGCGGCAAGCGATGGGGACGCCCGTCCGCGACAGGCGAGGGGTGCCTCCGCTACCTGCTCCCGTCTCCCTGCTCCCGAAAGGGCCGAAACGGGCAAGAGCGAGGCCTGCGAGGGGCCACAGATGACGGGGCGTGCGCCGTGGAGGAGTTGAGGGTGATCATCGCGGGTGGAGGCACGGGAGGGCACTTTTTCCCGGGGCTGGCGGTGGCTCAGGCCTTGACGGGCCGGGCCGCCTGCGCGCGGGTGCTCTTCGTGGGAGCGCGGCGGGGCATCGAGGCGCGGCTGGCGCCCCGGTACGGGTTCCCCTTCGTGGCTCTCCCCGCCTCGGGCTTCGCGGGAGCAGGCGCCGCGGCCCGGCTCCGCGCCCTCTCCGTCCTGCCCCTGGCCTTCCTCAAGAGCCTCCATATCCTTCGCCACGTTCGCCCTGGCGCCGTGGTGAGCGTGGGAGGCTACGCCTCCTTCACCATGGCCCTGGCGGCGGGGCTCGCGGGAATTCCCGTCCTCGTGATGGAGCAAAACGTTCATCCGGGGTTGGCTAACCGCATCGTGGCCAAGGTCGCCTCCGCCGTGGCCGTCTCCTTCCCGCAGACGCTTCTGCCATTCCGTGGCAAGGCGCGCCTTCTGGGCAACCCCGTGCGCGCCTCCCTCGCCCGCGTCCCCGCCGAAGCGCCGCCCGCAAGGCCCCTGCGCCTCCTGGTTTTCGGCGGGAGCCGCGGAGCACGCGCCATCAACGAAGCGTTCATGGGCGCCGCCCCCGCCTTGCTGGCATTCCCGGGCGGCGTGGAAATCCGCCACCAAACGGGGACCGAGGACCTGGACCGCGTGAAGGCCGCCTATGCCTCGGCCGGCGTGGCCGCCCGGGTGGAGCCCTTCATCGAGGCCATGGACGAAGCCTACGGGTGGTGCCACGCGGCTGTGTGCCGGGCGGGGGCCACCACCCTCGCGGAACTGGCGGCGGCGCGCCGTCCGGCCCTTCTGGTGCCTTTCCCCGGCGCCGCGGGAAACCACCAAGTGCAGAACGCGCGCGGCCTCGAAGCCCTGGGCGGGGCCCTCTGCACGGAGCAGAAGGACATCACCACACCGTCCTTGATGGCGGCCCTCCTTCGCCTCGCGGACGAGAAGACGCGGGCGGAGATGGCGGCCAAGCTCGCAGCGGTGGCCAGACCCAATGCCGCCGAGGACGTCGCGGACCTGGTCCTCCTCATGTCGGGGGTGCGGCCATGAAGCTGGGCAAGCTCAACCGCGTCCACTTCGTGGGCATCGGGGGCATCGGCATGAGCGGGATCGCCGAGGTGCTCCTCACGCAGGGATTCACGGTGACGGGATCGGACGCCAAGGAGAGCGCCGTGACCCAGCGCCTGCGCGGCCGCGGCGCCAAGATTTCCGTGGGCCACGACGGGGCCCTCGTGGCAGATGCCCAGGTCCTCGTGTACTCCAGCGCCGTTTCGCCTCTGAACCCGGAACTGGAAGAGGCGCGGCGCCGCGGCATCCCGGTCATTCCGCGGGCGGAGATGCTGGCCGAGCTCATGCGCATCAAATCCTCCGTGGCCGTGGCGGGCTCCCACGGTAAGACCACGGTCACGGCCATGATCGCCCACGTGGCGCACAGCGCCGGCTTGGACCCCACGGTGGTCATCGGGGGCCGCCTCTCCACCCTGGACGCCTCCGCCCGCTTGGGCACGAGCGATCTCATGGTGGCGGAGGCTGACGAGTCGGACCGGTCCTTCCTCCTTCTGGTCCCGGCCCTGGCGGTCATCACCAACATCGACTGGGAACACGTGGACTGCTACCACGATCTGGAGGATCTCAAGGGAGCCTTCCTGCAGTTCGCCAACAAGGTGCCCTTCTTCGGCGCCGTAGTGGCCTGCATCGATGACCCCAGCGTGAGGGATCTCCTGCCTAGGTTCACCCGCCGCGTGGTGAGTTACGGCCTCTCAAAGCCGGCTCACGTGAACGCCCTGCGGCTCCCGCCAGAAGGGCCGGGAGAAACCTTCCGCCTCCTGGCGGGCGGCGAGGACCGAGGGAAGGTTCACGTGCCCCAATCGGGGCGCCACATCGTTCTGGATGCCCTGGCGGCCTTGGCCGTGGCGGACGAGCTGGGCATCCCCTTCGAGGAGGCCCGGAAACACATGGGCACCTTCCCCGGGGCGGACCGGCGTTTTCAGATCAAGGGTGAGGCCGCGGGCATTCGCGTCGTAGACGACTACGGCCACCATCCCACGGAGATCGCGGCCACCTTCGAGACGGCCCGGCGGACCGCCGGCGACGGCCGCCTCGTGGTCCTCTTCCAGCCCCACCGCTTCACCCGCCTCGCGGCCCTCATGGACGCCTTTGCGCGGGTGCTGGCCATGGCGGACGTGGTGGTGGTCTCGGAAATCTACGCGGCAAGCGAGGCACCCATCCCCGGGGTCACGGGAAGGGTCCTCGTGGACAAGATCGCGCGATTCGGCGGCGCGGAAGCGCACTTCTGCCCCGGCGTGGAGGACATGCCGGCCTTCGTGGCGCCCTTGCTCCGCCCGGGGGATTTGGTTCTCACCCTGGGCGCGGGCAGCATCACGGGCGCGGGCCCCCGGCTGTTGGACCTTCTTGAGCGGGAAGGACATGGACGTTGAACGGATCGCGGAGCTGGCCAAAGGGCTGGATTGCTTCTTCTCCCGGACGGAGCCGCTGGGCCGCCACCTCTCCCTCGGCATCGGAGGGACGCCCGCCTTCTATCTCAGGCCGCGGGCGTGGCATCAGGCCGAAGGAATCTTTCTGGCCTTGTGGGAGGGGAGCGCCGAGTTCCGTGTCCTGGGCGGCGGCAGCAACCTCATGGCGGCCGACGGCCCCCTCTCCTTCGGCGTCGTCCACCTGGCAAGGCTGGGAGGGCACATGCGCTGGGAAGGGAACTCCGTGGAGGCCGGCGCGGACGTTCCCATGCCCGCTCTCGCGGGAGAGTCGGTCCGGCGCGGGCTGGGCGGACTTGAGGGCATGGGCGGAATCCCCGGCACGGTGGGAGGAGCGGTGGTGATGAACGCGGGGGCCTTTGGCAGCGACATCTCGGGCGTCCTTACGGGCGTGGCCCTCATTCAGCCTGGACGGGGCATGGCGTGGCGTCCCGCCTCTGACTTCGCCTTCGCCTACAGGGCATCCAACGTGGCCCGCGCGGGCGTTCTGGCCGGATGCCGTTTGACATTCACGCCCGAAGACCCCCGCAAACTCAGGGCGAGATTTGAAGAGGCCAAGGCCACCAGGGACGCCACCCAGCCCTGGCGCTCGGCCACGGCGGGCTCCGTGTTCAAGAATCCTCCTGGAGAAGCCGCGGGACGCGTCCTTGATGAACTCGGATACAAGGGCAAACGGCGCGGGGAGGCGGGCTTCTCCAGCCTCCACGCCAACTTTTTGGTCAACTACGGCGGCGCCACCTTCGAGGACGCCTTTGGTCTCTGCGAAGAGGCCCGGCAGGCGGCCTCCGGCGCGGGCGTGACGCTTGAGTATGAAATGGAGATATGGAGATGAGTCCTTCCAAGGAATTCCTGCGAGGCTGGACCTCGGCCGGCCTGGGAGTCCCTCACTCCCCCGTGCGGGTTTCCCGGGGCCGAAAGCGAATCGTGCGGCGCTCCGTGCGGACCACGGCGGTGGCCGCGGCGCTCCTGGGAGGCGCGGTCCTGGCCCATGCGGGCTGGAGCTTCCTCCACAACGACGGCGCTTTCGGCGTGCGCCAGATTCACGTGGTGGGCCTGGCCTCCCACTCGCCCCAGGTCCTTCGGGACGCCCTTTCCGGCCTCATGGGGCGCAACCTGTTCGCCCTGAAGCCCGAGGAGCTCTCCCAGCGGTTCGCGGCCTTTCCGTGGGTCAAGGGGTTCCTGTGCCGCAAGCACCTGCCCGACACCCTCATCGTGGAAGTGGTGGAGCGCCAGGAACTATGTGACCTGGCCACGGACAAGGGGCCGGTCGCCATCGACGGCCGGGACATGGCCTGGCCCGCGCAGCCCGGCTCGCCCTGCGCCTTTCGCTTGATGACGGGCGTGGACCCTTCGGACCCCAGGGTGCAGGAGGCCGTGGCCCAACTGCTGCAGATGGATCTCCAAGGCGAGGTGGCGTCGCTGGTCCCTTCGCCCGTGCCCGGCAGCCTGGCGCTCACCTGCTCTGGCGGATGGACCCTCGTGGTGTCACCGGAGGACATCCTGGACCAGTGGCGGCGGTTCCAGGCCTCGCAGGCTTGGGCGAACACCTACGCCCCCGGCCAAAAGACCATGGACCTGCGCTGGACCGGCAAGGTGGTGCTCCTGCCCGCCCCGGCCGCGCAGGACGCCGAGCCGGAGAAACCGGCGGCGGAGGGAGGAAAGGCCAATGGCTAAGGAAACGGGCCACATCGTCGGCATCGACATCGGCACGTCCAAAGTGGCCACCGTCATCGGCAAGATCCGGGACGACGGCCAGATCGAGATCACGGGCGTGGGCAAGAAGGCCGACGTGCGCGGCATGCGGCGCGGCATCGTCTCCAGCCTGGACGAGGTGGCCGAAGCCGTGAAGGCGTCCGTGGACGAGGCCGAGCTCATGGCAGGCCATCCCGTGGAGCGCGCCTATGTGGGGGTGGGCGGGGCGCACGTGCGGGGCTTCAACAGCCGGGGCGTGGTGGCCATCACCAACCGCGACCGCCTCATCACCAAGGAGGACGTGTCCCGGGTTCTGGAAGGCGCCCGCACCATCAGCTTCCCCCAGGAGCAGCAGATTTTCCACACCTTCCCCCAGGAATTCATGGTGGACAACCAGGAGGGCATCAGCCAGCCCCTCAACATGATGGG
>JBBIKI010000016.1:0-1783 GCA_037445535.1 Acidobacteriota bacterium
TACGATTCGGCCCAACTCCCTACTATCATGGGGGGGCCGGTCCGCGCGAAGAAGACGTCAAAGTAGGGATGAAGAGACGTTAGTCGGTAAGCAGGAGATGAGGTGAGCAGGTGAGTGGGAAAAGGATCGAACCACCGTTGCATTGGTTCTCCCTCTTCCTGCTCGCCGCTCCCCGCTCCCGGAAGGGCATGAGCAGGTGATGAGGTGAGTAAACAACCCGCCGCGCTGACCCTCTTCGACGTGGGTGGGGACTGGCCCTTTTACGACGGGTTCTCCCTGAGCGTGCTGGCGCTCCGAAATTTCCTTGCCCGCCACGGCCTGAAGGGGGACCTTCGAAGCGCCCGAGGGAAGGGCGAGGGAGACGGGCCAACTTCCGAAACGGCGGCCCGCCTGGTTTCGGGGGGACGGGGAAGCTGCGGGGAGGTGGCCGCTTTCTCGTGCACCTCGGACTACCTGCCCCAGGCGCTTTTTCTGGCGCGCGCCGCCAAGAACCTCGCGGGAGCCTTCATCCTCCTGGGCGGCGTAGGACCCACCCTCCTGCCGGAGGAGATTATGGCGGTCTATCCCTTCGTGGACGCGGTCTGCGTGGGGGAGGGCGAGCACACTCTGCTGGAATTTCTGCGGACAGACTGCGACCCCGGTTCTCTCGCGACAGTCCCTGGTCTGGTGTTCCGGACCGCCGGTGGCAGGGTGGCGCGGAGCGCCCCACGCCCTCGGATCGTGAGCCTCGACGGCCTCCCCGTCACCCATTCGGCCATGGAGCTGGAGGACGATAGGCTGGGCTACGACGTCATGGTGCACCTCCTGACCTCCCGAGGCTGCCCCGGCACGTGTTCCTTCTGCGGGCACCGGGCCGTGTGGGGCGGCCACCGGTCCACCCTCTCCATGGACGCCCTGTGCGACTTTCTCCTGGAACACGGCTACCAGGGCGAACGGACCCTCATGGTCTTCCACGACGATACGTTCCTCTTCCCGCAGGGACGATTGAAGGAGTGGGCGCGGTGCCTGGGTGAGCGCAAGATGTCAGTGCGATGGGCGCCCTTCGCGCGCATCGCGGACATCGGGCCGGACACGGCCCCCCTCCTGCGCGACACGGGCTGCGACCAAGTGACCTTCGGGGTGGACGGTCTGTCGAAGGCCATCCTGGCTGGGATGAGGAAGGTCACGGGAATGGCCGAGGCCAAAAGGGCCGTGGCCGCCCTCCTGGACGTGGGGGTGGCGGTGCGTGTGAACCTCATTTGGGACTGGCCCGGCGAGACCTTCGAGGACTTCGAGGCCCTCGTCCACTTCGCCTACGAGTCGGTGTGCCTGGGAGCCCTCGCCGGACTGTCGCGCCTCCAGGTGTATCCGAGGACGCGGCTCCTTTCCCAGATCGGTTCGGGGATGGTCATGGACGAAGCGGCCCTGCGCGCCCTGCCCCCAGCGCTCGGCGAAGGGGCCTCCTTCGTCCGCGAGAACCCGGCCCTCTTTCCCAATTTCTTCCGGCACGCTTACTCGAAGGAGACCGACAAGAAGATCGCCCTCTTCGAAAAGATGGGGTTCATCTTCGGAGGGGACAGGACCCGGCAGACGAGACATCCCGTTCGGTGGACCGGAAGGACCGCCTACCAGGCCTGAGAAGGCCGTGGCGGCCTAGAGGCCATCGCCGAGCCCTGTCACTGCGAGGAGTGCAACGACGAAGCAGTCTCGTGGTGAACTACGGGATTGCCGCGTCGCCCTTTGGGCTCCTCGCAATGACACCTACCCTGTCACTGCGAGGCGCGGAGCAACGAAGCAGTCTCGT
>JBBIKI010000016.1:1883-4769 GCA_037445535.1 Acidobacteriota bacterium
CGTCGCCCTTTGGGCTCCTCGCAATGACACTGTTCACGCGTCGCCCTGCGGGCTCGCCATGACGCCAGTACACTGGCCTCCCTGCCATGACTGCCCGTGGCACGGAGAGTGCGGAACCGGTCAGCCCTTCCGGGCGGCGTCGCGTGCCTTGGAGGCAACGAGGAGCCAGCCCTTGGCGGTGGCTTCCTGCCGGAGGGCGTCCAGGCGGGCCGTGCCCTGGGGGACGCGGCCGGTCTCGAGTTCGATCTTTCCGAGGAGGAGGAGGGCGTCGAAGCGCTGGGGCACGTCTCCACATGCCTCGGCCTTCGCGAGGACCATGTCCGCCGCCTTCTCCGCTTCGCCGGCCTTTCCCTCGGCGAGGAGGACTTCAGCCTCGCAGAGTTCGGCGTCCATGTCCTCCAAGGCGGCGGGCCAACGGTGCGGAATCGCGGCGGCTCTGTTCAGGGCCTGGCGCGCCTCCGGCACCTTGCCCTGGTCCAGGAGCGTTCTCGTCAGGCACACGAGGGTGAGCTTCTCCTGATCCTCCATCTCCTTCTGGGGAGCCAGCTCGGCGAGAACCTCTCGGCACTCGCGCTCGCCCTCGGCGGGGCGTCCTTGGTTCCGCCTCAACTGGGCCAGGGCCAAACGCGCCTCCGATCCCAGTATTCTGGCATCGGCGGTTCGGATTTTTTGCATGCCATGGATAGCTTCCTGAAGCCTCGGCGCTGCAGCTGGACTGTCTTTCAGTACCAACATCACGGTGGCCAACTTCCAAAAAGCCATGGACGTTAACATGGCGTCTCCGCACCCGAGAGCCAAATCGAGGCTCTGCTGATAAGCCTCCCAGGCGGCATCGAGATTACCCGAATAATATGAAGCGTTGCCCGCTCTATAAAGGGCCAGGCAAAGTTCTCGCCTTTCCCCCAGCTCCCGGCAGAGAGCTACCGATTCCTGCGCTAAAGCGTTCGCCCGTTCCAGATCCGCGCGGCCAAAGAGAAGAATTTGCGACAACTGCTGGAGTACAGCGGCCAGTCTCGACTTGTCCCCGAGCTTCCGGTAGACGGGGATGCTTCTCTCCAACGTTTCGATGAGCCCCTTAAGATCCGAGGCCGCCAACCTCTGCATGAATAGGGCTTGAAGCGTTTGGGCCTCTCCTCCGACATTACCGAGGGTCCCGTAGATGGAGAGCGCCTCGTTAAGGAATGTCGAGGCCGTCTCCGTCTCTCCCAGGTTCCGGAATGCCTCGCCCTTGACGACAAGCCCCTGGGCCACTAGAAGGCGAGCACCCAGCCGATTCGCCCGTGTCACAGCCCTTTGCGAAACGGCAAGGGCACCCGGATAGTCGGAGAGGGCTTCGTCCGCTCTGGCCTCCTCCAGGTCAATGCGTGGATCCTGGCCCCGCGAGCCGGGTAGTTTCCGAAGGCTGGCAAGGGTGAGCAAGGCCGCCTTGGCGTCGCCGGCGGTCCGCTGAGCGAAGGCCAAACGGAGGCCGTAGTCCAGGTCGTCTGGGTAGAAGGTCCAGAGGGACCGGTAGATCTCGGCGGCCTTATCCCACTGGGCGTTGGCCTCGCGGTAGCGCCCCTCGATGGAGAGGCGCTCTGCCCTGGGCAGGCCGCTGGAGAGGTCGAAAGCCTTGCGCGCTTCGGCCTTGGCCTTGTCCATGTAGCCCATGCCGGACCACGCGTCGGCAAGGGCGGCGTGGACCAGGGGAGAGCCGGGGCTGAGGGCCACGAGCTTCTCCATTTCGTCCTTGGCCTGCACGAACTCGAAGCGGCGCAGGTTTTCCAATCCACGAGCGTAGAGCCGGGCCGCCTCGGCGCCCGAGGGCAGGCCCGCCTGCGCCGCCGCGGCCTCCGTGGCCGTCACCGCCCCCACGCCAAGCTTGGCACGCAGGGCTGCCCCGGCGCTCGACGTGAGGTCGAAGAGCCGGTCCTCCGTCCCCGTCTCCGCCAGGGCGGCCACGGTCTCTCCCGCCGCCGCGTCCTGCAGGCGAACGTCCAGGCGCACGGGCGCACCGGCGCCGCCCAGGGCCACGTAAGAACCCATGATCACGTAGTCGGCGCCGAGTGTCTTCCGGATCTTGCCCAAGGTGTCGGGCGACAGGCTCTCCGCCTCGGGCACGCCCAGATCCATCTTCATGCGTGCAACGGCCTCTCCGGGAACGGTGCGCAGCCGGTCCCCGGCCGACAGCTCCGTCGTCAGCATCTCCGAGAGCGCCGTGGACAGCCACGCCGCCTCCGGCTTGCCGGACAAGTTCTTGAAACCCAGCACCGCCACCGAGGCCCGGCCCGCGCGCGCCGCGGCAGGGCGCGGGCCCTGCCCTCCGCCGCCCCTTCGGGACTGGACGTAGGGCACCGCCAGCGCCAGCGCGAGGAGCCCCAGCGCCGCCGCCGCGGCCACCCAAGTGATCCAGCCCCGGCGGCCCGCTGCCCGGTCCATGGCCCCAAGCAGGGCCTGCGCGTCCTTGAACCGGGAGGAGGGCGCCAGTTCCATGCACCTGCCGATGACGGAGGCCCAGCGGGCCCTCACGGCAATGCCCTTCATCTCCGGCGCGGCCTCCCCTTGCGCAGGGGCGGGATCGCCGTCCCGCGGGCTGTCACCGGCCAGGCCCCGGCGGCCCAGGAGGACCTCGCACATCACGACGCCGAAGGCGTACACGTCCGTGGCGGGACTCACCCTGCCGCCCTCGAGCTGCTCGGGAGCCATGTAGGCGGGCGTACCGACGATCTCCCCCTCGCTCGACCCGGCCTGGGCCAGGCCCGTCCGGGCCAGGCCGAAATCGGTGACCACGGCCCGGATTCCGTCCTCCGTGGGCACGAGCATGACGTTGGCGCTCTTGAAGTCGCGGTGGACGACGCCGGCTTTGTGGGCCGCCGCCAGGCCTTCCGCCATCTGGCGCAAGAGCGG
>JBBIKI010000016.1:4869-41778 GCA_037445535.1 Acidobacteriota bacterium
TGCCCCCCAGCTCCAGGTCTTCCGCCTCGTACACTTCTCCCATGCCGCCGGCGGCCACGAACCTCACGATCCGGTATCGCCCCGAGACGCCGGCTCCGGGCGCGAAGGTTTTCCCCGGACGAACGCCGGACGGGACCACGCCTTCAGGAAGGCTCACCGTGGGATCCGAGCCGGGGGACTCGCCGTCTCTCAGCGTCTGGTCTTGCGGTGGAGGTGTCTTATAACCGCCCGAGCCCATTCACGTCTCCCAGGGGCTTGGTTCCATGATCGCACGTCGGCGGGACGAGGTGACGAAGTTAGGAAGTGAGGAAGTGAGGAAGTGAGGACACCATAAACATCCCGATCCCTGTCCCATGGCCCGTCCCTTCCGCTTTCCGAATTTCGAATTCCGCTGTTCCCTGCTTTCATCCTTCCGGCAGCTTAGGCTTTCCCAGGCTGAACCGCTCGCCCAGGCCCGCGTAGTTGGGCACGTCCACCCCGCCGCCCACGAGGCGTGAGACGGGCTCCCACCGGTCCGCGCGGGCGCAGTCGAGGGCTTCGTCCCAGATGCGCTCCGCCGCGTGGGTCACCAGAACGTCCATGAAGACGATGTCCGCCCCGGGCCCCAGGGAGACCTCCTGCCGGAACGTGCACTCCAGCGCCACCGGCGCCTCCACGAGCCGGGGCACGGCCACCACGTCCGAGGGGGCGAGAGCCAGCCCAAGGCGCTCCACCTCGCTCACCTCGGGGGGGACATCCTCGCCCGAGGCGTGAAGCGCCTGGAGGAGGGGCACGCCGGCGATGTGGACCACGGCCTCCCGGCGCGCCCTGAGATTGGCCTGGGTGTCCTTGAGGGAGCCATCGGGGCGGCGGGCCACGTTGATGGCCAGGGCCGGAGGGACGAAGATTCCCATGAAGCTGGAAAAAGGCGCGAGGTTCACGCGGCCCAGACCGTTCAGCGTCGCCACCCAGGCGATGGGCCGGGGCACCACCAGGCTCGACAGCACCCTGTACGTATCCCTCCTGGACATGGAGCGAAGGTCGCGCGTGATCATGGACGGCACCTCCCCGTCAAGTTTACTCCCATGGCGCCCCGCGCAGGGGGCATAGGCACCTCGGAGAAATAGACGGGCGTGGGAACATGTTGTAAAAGCAGCCAGATTCATGATCTGGATGGGGGGAGCCTCGGAGAGCTTAGGCGTAGCCATCGTGGCCGGAGAGGGCGTAACGGCGGGAAGGAGCGAGGCCTCCATGGGAGATCGGCACCTTGCCGTGGAGTTCCAAAGAGAGCTGCCGCTGGTGGGACTCGGGGCTGCTTTCTGTCTCTTTTACTGGCTGGCTGAGGGATTCGTCGAGTCCCAGGTCTTCCAGCTCGGACCCTTCTGGGAGAGGGTCATCCATCCCGACCCGCAGCAGATCACCGAGCGGATCGCCGTCTCCGTCCTCATCATCGCCCTCGCCATCGCCGCCCGCGCCCTTTTCTCCCATCGCCGCCTATACGAGGCTCAGGTCCAAGCCGAGGAGGAGCGGTACCAGCGGCTTATCCAATCGGCCCAGGAAGGCATCTGGATCATCGACCAGGTCCAAAGGACCACCTACGTCAACCCGCGCATGGCCGCCATGCTGGGCTATACGGTGGAGGAGATGGCGGGGCGCCCCCTTTTCGACTTCGTGGATGCCCGGGGTACGAACACGGCTAGTGAGAATTTGCGGCGGAGGACCAGGTCACGTGAGGCCTTCGACCTGGCGTTCGCTTCCAAGGACGGCCGCCGGATCCTTACGCGCATGTCCACGTCGCCCGTCCTGAACGGAGAAGGAGACTACTCCGGAGCGCTGGCTTTCGTCACGGACGTGACGGCGGAACGCGAGGCTCTCCGCGCCCTCCAGCTCAGCGAAGAGAAGTTCGCCAACGCCTTCCGCCTGAGCCCCGATGCCATCACCATCTCCCGTCTGGGTGACGGCGTCCTCCTGGAGGTGAACGACGGCTTCACCCGGCTTACGGGGTACGCCGCCGGGGACGCCGTGGGACGGAGCCTTCGCACCCTTGGCCTCTTGGCGTCCATGGAGGACGGCGGCCGCATTCGGGACCTCCTGCGAGATCAGGGCACGGTGCGCAATTTTGAAGTTCCCCTCAGAACCAAGGAGGGAGTCAAGAAGATTGGAGCTATTTCCGCCACCCTATTGGAAGTGGGTCCGGACCGCCTCGTGCTCGCCACCACCCGCGACGTGACCGAACGGCAGGCCGCCGCGGACCAGCTCCGCGCCTCCCTTGAAGAAAAGGAGGCCCTGCTCCGCGAGGTGCACCACCGGGTCAAGAACAACCTCCAGATCGTGTCCACCCTCCTGAGCCTTCAGGGGGCCCAGACCTCAGACACGGGTGAGAGGGCCCTGTTGAAGGAGAGCCAGAGCCGGGTCCGTTCCATGTCCCTGGTCCACGAGAAGCTCTACCAGGCTCCCAACCTGGCGCGCGTGGACTTCGGCGCCTACCTTGCCGACCTTGCGGCCCAGCTCTTCCGCGCCTACGGCATGGAGGCCCGCGTCACCCCCGCCATCGCCGCGGCCGGCGCGGAGCTGCCCATGGACACGGCCATCAACCTCGGCCTCATCGTGAACGAGCTGATGACCAACAGCTTGAAGTACGCCTTCCCCGGAGACCGCACGGGCGAGGTCCGGATCTCCATGAGCCGCAACGGCCGCTGGTCCCTCATCGTGGAGGACGACGGCGTGGGCCTGCCGGAGGGCCTGGATTACCGGGCCACTGGAACGCTGGGGCTCATGCTCGTGATGACGCTGGTGGCCCAGATGCGAGGCGAGATCCGCCTTGCCTCCGCCCCGGGGACGCGCTATACGATAACGTTTGACGGACCTAAGTAAAGGAAGCGGCGATGGCGAAGGCAACGGTCATGGTGGTGGAGGACGAACTCATCCTCGCCAAGGGGATCGAACTCCTCCTAAGGAAAAACGGCTACGACGTGTGCGGGCCCGTGACTACCGGCGAGGAGGCCCTGGCCGTGGCCCGAGAGCGGAGGCCCGATCTGGCGCTCATGGACATCGCCTTGGCGGGACCCATGGACGGGGTTGCCGCGGCCGATCGCCTTCGCCGCGAGATGAACATCCCGGCCATCTTCCTCACCGCCTACGGGGACCGGGGAACCGTGGAGCGGGCCTGCGCCGCCGAGCCCTACAGCTACCTCCTCAAGCCCTTCGACGACACGGAACTGCTCATCGCCGTGGAAGTGGTCCTGGCCAAGGACAAGGTTCAGCGGGAGATGAACCGGCGGCTCGAACACAAGCGCGCCCTCCTCCAGGCCATCTTCGAGTCCATGCCCTGCGGCCTCATGGCCGTGGACAAGGAGGGGACTATCCGAGCCGCCAACGCATTCCTGGGGCGCCTCATGGGCATCAAGGCGGAGGATGTTCTGGGCCGTCCCATGAGCGCCATTTTCGGCTGCGCTCCGGTTCGGCTCGGCGAGAGGGCCTGCGACCAGGCAAAGTGCACCGGCTGGTGCCTCTTCCGCCGCTGCGCCGAGGACGCCTTCCTCCATAAAACCTTGGGGCGCGCGGAGGTGGAACAGGACGTGACCGCGGGGGGCCGCACGAGTACCCTTCGGCTCTCCATAACCGCCGCCACGGGGCAGATGGAAGGAGAGACCCTGGCTTTCCTCCTCGTGGAAGACAGAACGGAGATCGACACCCTCCGGCGCGTCCTGCGGACGGAGGTGTCCTTCGCCGGCATCGTGGCGAAAGACGGCAAGATGCGCGATCTTTTCGAGACCATCCAGGAGGTGGCCGACGGCACCGTTCCCGTTCTGATTCAAGGCGAGAGCGGCACGGGCAAGGAATTGGTGGCCATGGCCATCCACAGCCAGGGGCCGCGGGCGGACAAGCGATTCGTGGCGGTGAACTGCGGCGCCCTGCCCGACGGCCTTTTGGAGAGCGAACTGTTCGGCCACGTACGGGGCGCCTTTACGGGAGCCGTCCGTGATAAAAAGGGGCGCTTCGAGCTGGCCGACGGCGGGACCCTCTTCCTTGACGAAGTAGGCGAGCTCAGCCCCGCCATGCAGGTCAAACTGCTGCGCGTGCTTCAGACGGGGGCCTTTGAACGGGTGGGCGGCGAGAAGACCGTCCAGGTGGACGTGAGGCTCATCAGCGCCACGAACAGGAACGTGGAGAAAGACGTGGCCGAAGGCCGGTTCCGCAGCGACCTTTACTACCGGCTCTGCGTGGTACCCATCAGCGTCCCTCCCCTGAGAGACCGGCGGGGGGACATCCCTCTCCTCGTGGACCACATCCTTGAGCGCATCGCCAAGACCCACGGGCGGAGCACCCTTCGCATCTCGCCGGAGGCCATGCTCCCTCTCCTCGACCATGGCTGGCCGGGCAACGTCCGGGAGCTAGAAAACGTCCTCCAATATGCCTTCATCAAGTCCAAAGGCGCTACCATCCAGCCCCAGCACCTCCCCGTTTCCCTCGTGCAGAAGGCCGCCGCCGAGCTTCTGCGGGCCCCGCGGCGTCCGGTTCTCACCGCGTCCAGAGTCGCCGAGGCCCTACGAACCACCGCGGGCAACCGGGTCCAGGCAGCGCGGCAATTGGGCATTTCTCGGGCCACCCTGTACCGGTTCCTATCCGACGGGGCGGAGGCTGGCCAGTTCCAGGGCCCAGGAGAGTCCTGATCCTCAAAGCGCTGCCCCGGGCGGCGGCCTCGCCCCGTGTCTCGGCTGTTTCATGTGTCTCTCCCTCTCAGGCTGAGGCGGACACCCTGGCCCAGGATGCCACGGCCGCAGGCCCGAACCCATGGCGCCAGGACTTCCGAGCCACCCCCGCGGAACAGCCGGGGCGCGGCTGCCTCCTTCCCGCCACCGGGAAGCCTGTCTCAGCCGCCTGTGCCACGCCTCCTCCAGCCTTCCCTGAACCGGCTCCAGGAACTCGACGTAATGGCATGAACACCAAGGTGTTATCTCGCCAGACGAGGGACCAAGCCGGGCATGGCACGGCGGTTGCCCTAGAGGGGGCGTCCCCAAGAGACACACAAACTCGCGGCGGGGAAGCTTGCGAACGGGAGTGCCTATGGATCACCGGGAGCACATTCAGAGAGCGTTGGCGCTCAGCGGCGGCCTCCTGACCCTGGCGGACCAGGAGAAGTTCGACGGTGAGGAAGATGGGTGCCTCATGTTGGACGGCATTTTGAGGGACTGCGCCTACAGGATCCGCGGGGCAGCGGAGCGGCTGCAGACCCAAACGGCAAAAGTGGAGAAGGAATGAAGGCCGCCGGCCTCAATCGAAGCGGCGGCCTAGGGCAGGCTGGGTTTTGCGTGAAGGAAGGAGAGTTCCCCATGCGGCACGACAAGGCAGGCCGAGTTCCCGCCGGCCAAGGGCTCCGGTGGTGCGTCCTGGGCGCCATGGTGGCCGCGGCCCTTTGTATTCCGGCCGTCGCGGCGGCGCAGATGACGACCTTGACCATCAACGTGGCGGACGTGGACGCGTCGCCGCCGCCCATGGGCGGGTTCTACTACACGGTGGAGGAGGACAACACCCAGCTCGTCGTACCCGGTGTCCTCTTCGATCCTCTCAGCCCCGAGGTCAACATCACGCGCAGCTATTCCAATATGCTCACCTCGGGTGTTTCCGCTGGGAGTTCGGTGCAGGTCACCATCGACAGCACGAAGCGCTACTACGTCTCGGCTCTTCCCTGGAAGGGAAGTGCTCCCGCGGGAAACGGCCCTCCCGCCGATGCGGTGCCGGCCTTCACGCTCGGAGGCGCGCCGGTCGCCGCGGGCCAGGCTTCGGTGACCGTGAAGGTGCACTCCACGCCCATTCCCACGGCTCAGATTTTCGTCCTTGCCTTCGAGGACAACTCCCCCATCAACGGCGCCCCGGACCAGCCCAGCGAAGCGGGCTTGCCGGGCTTCACGGTGCAGCTCACGGACACCCTCGGCCGGGTGAGCCAGGATGCCTTTGGCAACCCCCTTGGCACCACGTACCAGCAGAACCCGAACGGGTCCTTCGTCCTGGATGCAAACGGCCAGCCTATCGTGAACACCCTCGGCACGGGCTCCGTCACCACCGACGCCAGCGGCCAGGCCCTCATCAAGTTCCTCTTTCCGGGCAAGTATGGCGTGCGCATCACACCGCCCACGGCCGGGCCCAATTCGGACATGATCCAGACGGCCACCATCGAAGGGACGCCCAGCCAGGACAACTGGGTGATGGCGGGGGAGCCGCCTTACTTCAACGAGGGAGGCCTTACGTCCTGGCACACCTTCATCGGGTTCGTGCATCCCATGCAGGCCCCGGGCGGTTCGGGCACCATCACGGGCAGGTATGACGCCGTTCACGAATCGCCCCCGCCCGCCCAGAACACCATCACCGTGGGGCCTGCGATTCCCCAAGGCTGGGTGGGCCTCTCGGATTTGGGCAAGACCAACGAGGAGCAGATCTACGCCGAGCCCACGAACCCCGATGGCACCTTCACCATCTCGGGGGTGCCTCCGGGCAACTACCTGCTCAGCGTGTGGGACAGCCCCAACCTGGACTACATCATCGACTACCGCAACGTGACCATCCCGCCCGCGGGCGGCACCGTGGCCTTGGGCGACGTGGCCGTCTTCGCCTGGTTCGGCCACGTGGAAGGCTACGTGTTCAATGACACGAACGGCAACGGCCAGATGGACCCTGGGGAGGCGGGCATCCCGCAAGTGCCCGTGAGGCTTCGCTTCACGGACGGCAGCATCCAGCCGGGGGGCCTCACGGTCACGGACACCACGGGCCACTACGCCTTCGACGAGGTCTTCCCCTGGTTCCACTGGACCGTCGCCGAAGTGGACAACGGCCGGTTCAAGCCCACGGGCGCCACCATCGTCGTGGATTCGGGCGGCGGGCCCTTGCCCGATCCCAACAAGCTCCAGAACCCCCAGCTCCAGCCCAGCAACGGCGGCCTTCCCTACCGTACGGATTTGACGCCCGCGCCGGGCGCCGCCCCTTCGGGCGTCCTGACGGAAGCTCTTCTGAACTACGCGGACCAGACCGACACCATCAACTGGGGCAAGGCCTACTACGCCGCGGGACAGAACGGCGGCATCTACGGCATCGTTTCCTACGACACGACCCGGGCCGAGGACAACCCCCAGTTCGGCACCCAGGAGTTCTGGCAGCCGGGCATTCCTCGCGTAATCATCAACCTGTACGCTTCCGATGCCAGCGGCAACATCACCAATGCCACCCCCATCCAGACCACCCAGACCACGAGCTGGGACGACCACTTGCCCACGGGCTGCGTGGGCCCGCCCCAGACTCTCCCCAACGGCGTTCCCATCATGAACTGCGCCGACGATCTGCGGACGTGGGACCAGGTCCGACCTGGCTTTTACGACGGCATGTACGCCTTCACGGGATTGGTCCCGGGCTACTACGTGGTTCAGGTGGTACCGCCTCCTGGCTACGAGGTCGTCCACATCGAGGACCGGAACATCTTTTTCGGAGCCGCTCCCGCCCCCAACGTGGTCCCGCCCCTCTGCGTGGGTAACACCTACACGGTGCCCCAATACGAGCAGCTCTTCCCGGGCCAGCAGATCCCCGTTCCGGCCCCCTACGCCGGATCCCAGGCCCAGGTCTGCGACCGAAAACTGGCCGTCGTGCGTGACGGCCAGAACTTCAACGCGAACTTTTTTCTCTTCACGGGCGCACCCGTCGCCGGGCGGATCTGGGGCGTCGTACTCAACGACACGACCCTGGAATTCAATCCCGCCAGCCCCCAGTACGGCAACAACTTGGGCGCTTCTTTCCTCCCCGTCTCCATCAAGGACTACGCGGGCGTGGAGGTGAACCGCGTGTACTCGGACCAGTGGGGGCGCTACAATTGTTTGGCCCCATCCACGTACACCATCAACCCGCCCGACCCTTCTGGGGTAGCTCCCAACATCGTGCAGGTCGTCCTGAATGACCCAGGCCCCATCCCCGATCCCAACCACCCCGGCTCTTTCATCACCGATCCCTTCTACAACCCCTCGTACCAGACCATCTCCACGGAACTGGACATCTGGCCCGGCACGACCCTCACGGCCGACACCCCCATCCTCCCCGTAGCGGCCTTCACGGCCAGCACCTCACCCCTGGATTGCGAGGCGCCCGACAGGACGCCCTATATCAAGCAGGTGGATGGAAGCGGTTCGGGTCCCTATCTCGTGACCACTCCAGGCGTCCTCACCCTTACCGCCGTGGGCCCCATGACCGTGGCGAACCCGGACTACGACCCCACGGTTCCTGGCAGCCCCACGACCGTCGTGAGAGATTATGGCTTCGGCGCCACCCAGGGGACGGTGACCCTGAACGGGGTCAAGATCCCAGGCGCCAACGTGAATTGGTCCAACCTGGCCCTCGCCGTCACCATCCCCGCCGGGAGCACCACGGGCGAGATCCTCGTTACACGCGGCGACAGTGGCAACACCAGCCCCATGGGCATCACCCTCCACATCGGCGACACCAACGTGGTACACGTGGGCCAGGGCCAGTCCATCCAGACCGCCGTGGATAACGCCGCGCCGGGAGAGCTGATCATGGTGGGCCCAGGCACCTTCAACGAAAACGTCATCGTGTGGAAGAAGGTCCAGATCCAGGGCACGGGCGCCTTCTCCACCCAGCTCCAGGTGCCCCCGCTGCAAGGCGATTTGACCACGGCATGGCAGGCCAAGATGACGGCCCTGGAAACGAGCGGGGCCATTTCCCTCGTGCCTGGAGAGCGCGCTGATTTCTACCTGGAGACGGGAGGCGGCTTCACCTTGGTGGGGAAGAACGACGGGAGCTGGGACAACAACCCGCCCGCCATGGTGGACGGCTTCGACATCGAGGGCGCCATCCAGGGCGGCGGCGTCTTCGTAAACGCCTACAACACCTTCACCCACGTGAGCAACAACCGGATCCGGGCCAACCAGGGAAGCCTGGGCGGCGGCATCCGTGTGGGAACGCCCACCATCGTGTGCGCCACCCCCGGCACCTGCGCGGGCCAGTTCGAAAGCTCCCACAACGAGGACATGGTCATCGCCTACAACCAGATCAACCAAAACGGCGCCATCGACGGCGGCGGCGGCGTGGCCATCTTCACGGGGGCCAGCCGCTATCAGTTCGTGGGCAACGCCGTCTGCGGGAACTTCACCCTTCAGTACGGCGGAGGCATGGTCCATCAAGGTGTGAGCGACAGCGCCACGGTCTCCCGGAACGTGTTCCTCAACAACCAGTCTTTCGATGAGGGCGGAGGGTTCATGATCGTGGGGGAGACGGTCCCAGCCGCCAACGTGGCCTCGGGCTACCTCTCCGACGGCTGCGGCAGCGTGAGCATCGACAAGAACCTATTCGAAGGAAACCAGGGCGGGGACGACGGCGGCGCCGTGCGCCTCATGGCCGTGAACGGCGAGGACGTACGCCAGCATCCGGCCGATCCCACCCAGTGGTATCAGACGCTCATCACCAACAACGTCATGACCAACAACGTGAGCGGCGACCTGGGCGGCGCCATCGCTATGCTCGACGCGGTACGCACGGACATCATCAACAACACCATCGTCCACAACGACAGCACGAGCACGAGCCAGGATTCCTTTGGCGGGCCCTGCATCCCCGCAGCCCCTCCCGGCCAGGCGTGCCCGGAGCCGAGCGTGGGCGGCGGAGGCCTGACGAACAGCATCCCGCAGGTGGGAGGCATCGCGGCCCAGCTCACGAGCAGCGGCCTTCAGACGGCCATGACCACGTCCCCCGTCCCGGCCACCAGCAAGGAGTTCTCGAACCCGCTCCTCCACGACAACATCATCTGGCAGAACCGGTCTTTCTGGTGGGATGCCAACGCCAACGGCGGCTTCGGAGGATTACAGCCCCGCTCGGCCATCCCGGGATTCTCGGACTACTGGGACCTGGCCGTCTACACCCCAAACACCAATTACATGGACCCCCAGTACTCCATTCTCACCACCATGGACCGGGGCGACGGCACTCAGTTCTCCCCCACGAACGTGGCGGGGGATCCAGCCCTCGCCAGCACGCTCTTCAACACGTACTTGGCCACTTCCAAGGGCGCCGCGCTCGGCAACACCGTCACGGTGGTCTGGAAGCCTCTGGGACGGCGAGGAGACGCACACCTGACCTCCGCCTCTCCGGCCCGGGGCCTCGGCGGCGGCGTCTTCGTGGCCTCCCTGCCCCAGCTTCAATTGGACTATGACCTTGCTCCCCGGCCCACGGGCACGGTCTTTGATTCGGGCGCGGCCCAGTTCGTCTCCGCCGCCGCGGGAACAGCGGACCTGGGCGTCACCGACGCGGGCTCCCCGCAGGGGGTTGTTTCGGGCGTCGCCACAGCCCTGACCTACACAGTAACCGTAACCAACATCGGGCCCTCGGCGGCCAGCGGCGTAACCATCAACGACACCCTGCCTTCGGGCGCGTCCGGTGTCTCCGCCACCGTTTCCCAGGGCTCGGTCACCGTCTCTTCAAGCAGCGTTGTGGCCGCCAGCGTGGGGGGCATGAACGCCGGGGCCACGGTCACTCTCACGATTCAGCTCACCCTGACGACCACGGTGCCGGCCACCAACTCGGCTTCCGTTGCCAGCGGAACCGTGGACCCGAACCTCGCCAACAACTCGGCCGCCGCCACCACCAGCGTTTTCGCTGCGCTGTCGCCCGTCCTGAACGTCAGAATCCTCTCCAACAGCCTGCCGGGACCCAACGCCGGCACCAACCTCACCTTCACCTGGGACCCGCCGGCCAGCGCGGCGAACGGATGCGGCACGGTGGTGTACGACGTGTTGCAGAGTTCCAACCCCGCGGATTTCGTGACCTCGGCAGCGTGCGTCGCCACGGGAGTGGCGGTGACCACGGCACCCGACGACGACCTCGTGCCCATGAATCCGGGCGAAGTCAGGTACTACCTCGTCCGCGACAGGGACGCCTGCGGCTCCAATCTCGGCACGGCATCGGACGGCACGCCGCGCCAGGGGAGGACCTGCCCATGAGGCGCTGGCACATCGAGCGGGAGGCGTTCTACCCATGGTCCCGAAACAGGAAGGAAGGAGTAAGGCCATGAACGGCATGAGAAAACTGGGATGGACGGCTCTGCTGGCCGCCTTGCTCCTGGCCGCGCCCGCGGCCCGGGCGGACAACCTGCCTGGGTCCAGGCCCCCTGACCCGTACAGGTCCAGGACCGAGGGCATCCAAATTCAGTGCCCCGGCGCCACGGACCCCAAGGCCGTCTGCGTGTCCATCGCCTGCGGTGACGGTTTCGTCAAGATGGCGGACGGCAGCGACCAGTACATCTTCGGCTTCCAGGACGTGGCGGGCATCGACCCCACGGTGATGTGGAGCTACGGGCGCCTGGGGGCGGAATTCCCGGCCCCCACCCTCTACGCGAAGGAGGGCCAGCACCTCTACCTGACCCTTACGAACCTGGGCATGATCATGCGGCCCGACCTCTTCGACCCGCACACCGTGCACTTCCACGGGTTCCCCAACGCCGCCTCCATCTTCGACGGCGAGCCCATGGCCTCCTTCGGGGTGACTCAGAACAACAGCGTCACGTACTTCTACGACCTCCAAGAGCCGGGTACCTTCATGTACCACTGCCACCAGGAAGCCTCCGAGCACATGCAGATGGGCATGCTCGGCCAGCTCTACATCCTCCCTGCCCAGGACGACCTGCCCGACGGGACCCTCCTGGGCACCTTCACCCATCACACGGGCTACAAATACGTGTATGACGACGGCGACGGCTCCACCAAGTACGACGTAGAAGTTCCCCTCCAGATGTCCTCCTTCGACCCGCACTTTCACGCCGCGGACCTGGGCATCCAGCCGCCTCCCTTCGCCACCATGGTGGACGTCTACCCCATGCTCAACGGGCGCGGTTATCCCAACACCTGCGATCCGGGCGGCATCATGAACAACCGGAACGCCTACCGGTCGGACATCCCCAACAAAGTGGCGCAGAAGATTCCCGCCCTCATCTCGTGCACCCAAGGGCAGAAGGTGCTGCTGCGTATTTCGAGCCTCTCCACCACGGAGTTCAATACCTTGACGGCGCCCGGCCTCCCCATGCTCGTAGTGGGAACGGGGGCTCACCTGCTGCGCGGGCCGGACAAGCCGGATGGCACGGCGGGGAAGAACCTCTACTACCTCACGCAGACCATCACCCTGGGGGGAGGCGAATCCACGGACGTCATCGTGGACACCACGAACGTCCCCCGCGGCACCTACTTCCTGTACACATCAAACCTCAACGAACTGAGCAACGACCATGAGGATTACGGCGGGATGATGACCGAGTTCGTGGTCAATTGAGGAGCCGGCCGATGCGGGTCCGCGGACGCGGGTCACGCGGGAGGAACGTCATGAACAGAGATCGCAAGCGCAAGCGGACCACGGAGGCGGCGGCCCTGGCGGTGCTCCTCCTGGGGATCGCCGTGGGGAGCCACGCCACGATCCTGGGGCTCACGGGCACGAGCCCCAACCCGACCTTTGCTTTCATCGCCAAGCAGGGATATATCTCCACGCCCGACGGCAATACGATTTATTGCTGGGGCTACGCGAATGCCGCCACGGGGGCGTTCCAATTGCCCGGGCCGACCCTCATCGTGAACGAGGGGGACACGGTCACCATCACCTTGCAGAACCAGATCTCCATCCCGGGCCCGCCTGCCGCCCCGGGGCCGGCCGTCTCCATGATCTTCCCGGGCCAGCAGAACGTCTCGGCTTCGGGCGGGACGGCGGGCGTCCTCACGCAGGAAGCTCCCTCGGACGGAACGACCACGGTTACCTATACCTTCGTCGCCGCCCATCCGGGGACCTACACGTACTTCAGCGGAACGCGCATGGAACTGGAGGTGGAGATGGGGCTCTACGGGGCTCTCATCGTGAGGCCCGCGGGGTTCGACCCCAACGTGGCCGCCAACCGGCGAGCCTACGATGACCCCTCCTCCCAGTACGACCACGAGTACCTCTACCTCCTGAGCGACCTGGATCCGAACCTACACCCCTTGGTGGAGCAGAACAAGCTGAATCAGTACGACAACACGACCTTCTTCGCCAACAACTGGCTCGTCACGGGCCGGTGTTTCCCGGACACCATGGCCGATCCCAACGTGGGATACCTTCCCAGCCAGCCCTACAATACGGCGCCTCTGACCCACCCGGGCGAGAAGGTGCTCCTCCGGTTCATCGGAGCCGGCCACGACATGCACCCCCTCCACCATCACGGCAACAACGCGCTCATGATCGCCAAGGACGGCAGGCTCCTCGAAAGCGTGCCGGGCGTTAGCGGGCCCGATCTGGCGGTATCGGACTTTACGCAAACCGTGGCGCCCGGGGAAACCATCGACGCCATCTGGGTATGGTACGGGTACCACCTGGGATGGGACGAATACGGTCACACCCTGGGCGGTCCCGGCCCCTTTGAACCCAACGAGATCTACGCCCAGTCTACCCTGGCTTCCTCCATCGGCGTGTCGGACACGGCCATCACCGTTCCCGCGGGAACAGGCCATGCGTTTCTGCCGCCGCCGCGGACCTTCAGGGCCATCATCTGGGGCTCGGGATATGCCAACCCCGATCTCGATCCCAACCGCGAAGTGGTCACCGCCACCCGCAGCCTGACGAACCCGGACACCTTCACGATCACCCGCGCCCAGGAGGGCACCGCCGCGGAGGCGTGGTCCGTAGGCTCCATCATCGCCGACACGGACCACGGCCTGCCCCTGCCCGTAACCATGCCCAGCATCCAGAACCTGGAGTTCGGCCAGTACGCCAGCGGCAGCCCTTTCCTCGGCCAGTCGGGACCGCTCCCCCCCTTGCAGGGCGGGTTCAATCCCTACAACGGCTATTACTTCATGTTCCACTCTCACAACGAAAAAGAAATCGTGAACAACAACGTGTTCCCCGGCGGCATGCTGACCATGATGGGGGTCTTGCCGTACGGTGCTCCCATCCCGTGACGCGGGGAGGAATGGATATGACGATGCAAGGAATGACCCGATGGCTCAGGCCCGCCTCCCTGGGGGTCCTGCTGTGGGCCTCCCTGGCAGGCCCAGCTCGCGCCGCCGACTTCTACCTCAAAGCCGCGGCCATGACCAAGACCATGCCCAACGCCGGTCCTACCATCACCATGTGGGGCTACGTCCTGTGCGACGCCACGTTCACTCCCCTGGCCGGCCAAGTGGTGCAGGTTCCAGGGCCACGTCTGGTGGTACCGCCGGGGGATACGGTCCTGAACATCCATCTCTTTGACGGCCTTCCCAGCGCGGGATCCGAGACAAGCAACACGTCCCTGGTGATCCCCGAGCTTCCGGCCACCATGGTGCCCACGTGGACCGACGGCACCACGGGGCCCAGGACCAGCACCGCGCAGCGGGTCCGCTCATTCACGCAGGAAACGGCCCCAGGCGGATCGGTCACCTACACGTGGACCTCCCTGCGGCCGGGCACCTTCCTCTACGAAAGCGGCACCCACCCTTCCGTGCAGGTCCAGATGGGACTCTACGGCTGCGTCACCATCGACGCCGCCACGGGCCCGCCGGCTCAAGCCTATCCGGGTGTTCCCTACGACAACGAAGCCCTGCTCGTGTTCAGCGAGGTGGACCCGGCGATCCATGCCGCGGTGGCGGCGGGCACCTACGGCACGGCGCCCTACACCTCCACCATCACCTACGTGCCCAAGTATTTTTTCATCAACGGCGCCCCCTATCCTGATACGCTCGCCGCGCCCATGTTCACCAAGCCCTTCGTGCTCGGGCAGCGCATCCTTCTCCGCTTCCTCAACCCCGGCGAAGAGACCCACGTCCCCGTCCTTCAAGATCTATACATGACCGTGGTGGCCCAGGACGGGTATCCCCTGCCCTATCCCAGGACGGAGTACTCCCTCATTCTGGAATCGGGCAAGACCTTTGACGCTATCATCACCCCCGCCACCAGCGGCCTCCACGGTCTCTTCGACCGTAGGCTCCGGCTGACCAACAACATGTCGTCCAACGGCGGCATGCTCACGTATCTGACGGACAACGGAGCCGCGGGAGGATGTCCGGGAGCCGTGGGCTCCACCTTGAAACTCTCCAAGAGCGGAGGCCAGATTCTGTTCACGTGGGGCAACATCGCCCTCGCGTCCTCTTACATCGTCTACCAGTCCCATGTGGCGCCGCTCGCTCCCTTTACCCAGCAGGGCACCCTGAACCCTACCGCTCCCGCGGACGGGACGACGGGAGCCACCATGCCCATGCCGCCGGACAACCTGGTCTTTTTCCTCATCTCTGGGGACAACTTGGCGGGAGGCGGATGCGTGGGACCGCAAAGGTAGGAAGTGAGGCAATGCGGAGGTGAGGAAATGAGGAGAACTGAGGGACGCTGCACGAGGAGGGGAGGGGCCTTCTGCGCCCTCGTGGCGGGAATCCTTATCTTGGCGGGGTGCGCCGCCCAAACGTCCCCGGTGCAGCAGGGTTGGGCGAATCCGGTCCAGCCGAGGCCTTCGTCCGAGGCGGCCCAGCGCAAACTGGGCATCCAGGTGGTGGCCCTCCACCTCTCGGAGGGCGGCAATATTCTGGACCTGCGATACAAAGTCGTGGACCCCGCCAGAGCCCACACCTGTCTGAGCAAGGGCATCAAGCCGGTCCTCGTGGACCCGGTTTCGGGGGCACGGCTCGCGGTGCCGGACATGGCCTTCGTGGGCGCTCTGAGGCAAACGGCCGCGGAGCCCCTGGCGGGCAAGGTGTACTTCATCTTGTTCTGGAATCCGAGAATCCTCGTCAAGGCGGGCCAGAAGGTCAACTTGGTCATGGGAGATGTGACGGTGAAGGATCTGGTGGTGGGATGATTCAAGGGTCTAACGCCGTGAGGGCTTTCGGCTTGCGGCATAAGGTCATGGGCATCAGTGTTAGCCTTGTATCTGTGCCGGACGGGGCGGGTGACGAGTATGGGATGGCAGTCGTTTCGGGGACGGGGGGGACACGCGGCGGCCGCCATCCTTGGGGCTCTCCTTCTTTTCATGGGTGCCTCCTTCACCATCCGGGCCCTTTCCCCGCCGGGACAGGGCCGGGGGACGTTGATCCGCCTTAACGCCGGAGCCATCGACCCCTCCCGTCCTGAAGCCTGGAGCCCGCAGGAGGAGGGCGGCTTTCAAGGCAAGCATCTTCACCTCGTGCAGTTCGCCGGCGCCATTCGTCCTGAGTGGTACTCCGCTCTCGAAGGGACGGGCGTCCGGGTGGTGGCGTATATTCCCGACAACGCCTACCTGGTTTACGGAGACGCGCCCTCCCTCAACCGCCTTGATCGCCTCGCCGCCGATGAACCCTTCGTGCGGTGGCACGGACCCTACCGCGACGCCTACAAACTCGACCCCGCCGTGAAGGCGGCGCAGGTCTCGGCGGCGGAGGGAGCACCCACGGGCGACCTCTTCGCCATCCAGCTCGTCCTCGATTCGGCCGCCAACGCGGCGACCCTCAAACTCATCGACCAGATCAAGCTGGCCCCCGTTCAAAGCCTCTTCTCCATCCTCAACTACCTTGACGTGGTGGTCCGTCTTCCCCCGGCCCTGGTGAGCCTCGTGGCGGGCAGGAACGACGTCATCTCCATCCAACCTTACGTGGTGCCGGGCTTGAACGACGAGCGCCAGGACCAGATTCTGGCTGGAAGCCTCACCAGCTCCCCGGGAGTCTCAGTCCCCTCCGGCCCCGGCTACCTCGCCTGGCTCCTGTCCAAGGGGTTCACGCAGGCCCAGTTCGATACATCGGCTTTCGCGGTGGACGTGAGCGACAGCGGCGTAGACAACGGCACCACCTCGCCCGGCCATTTCGGCCTCTACGAGGGCGGTGTCATCCCCGGAACGAGCCGCGTCATCTACAACCGGCTCGCGGGAACTCCGAACCTGGGCAGCACCCTCCAAGGATGCGACGGCCACGGCACCCTCAACACCCATATCGTGGCCGGGTACAACGACCTCGCGGCCCCGGTCCACGCCGATGCCTCGGGGTTCCACTACGGCCTGGGCGTCTGCCCCTTCGTCCGGGTGGGCTCCTCGGTGGTCTTCGATCCCGGGTGGACCTCCCCGAGCTACCCCGCCCTCCTCTCCCAGGCTTACGGCAGCGGGGCCCGCATCAGCACGAATTCCTGGGGATCTTCCGTGGCGGGAGCCTACACCATGGATTCCCAGGCTTACGACGCCCTCGTGCGCGACGCTCAGCCCGCGGGCTCGCCCTTCCCCGCGGTGGGAAATCAGGAGATGACGGTTGTCTTTTCAGCCGGAAATTCGGGCCCGGCGGCCATGACCATGGGGATGCCGGGAACGGCCAAGAACGTGATCACCGTAGGCGCCGCCGAGAACGTCCAGCCCTTCGGCGGCCCCGACGGGTGCGGCATCGCGGATGCGAGCGCCGACAACGCGGACGACATGGCAAGCTTCTCCAGCCGGGGCCCCTGCGCCGACGGACGGATGAAGCCAGACCTGGTGGCCCCTGGAACCCACGTCACGGGCGGAGCCTTCCAAGTGGCATCGCCGCCCCCGGCGGGCCAGGTGGACCCGTGCTTCACGGGGCAGTACATCTGCGGAGGGCCGAACTTCAGTTTCTTCTTCCCCGCCGGCCAGCAGTGGACCGTGGCGTCCTCGGGCACGAGCCACGCCTGCCCCGCCGTGGCGGGCGGCGCGGCCCTCATCCGCCAGTACGTTCTCAACGCCGGCCAGCCGGCTCCCAGCCCCGCCATGATCAAAGGCCTCCTCCTGAACTCGGCGAGATACCTCACGGGTGCGGGCGCCAACGACACCCTATGGTCGCCCTCCCAGGGCATGGGCGAGATGGACCTGGGCGCCGCCTTCGACGGCACCCCCCGCGTGCTCCTGGACGAGCGTCCCGAGGACATGGTCACGGCCACGGGCCAGTCCCGCACCTACACGGGAACCGTGAGCGACCCCTCACGGCCTTTCCGGGTGACCCTGGCCTGGACCGATGCCCCCGGCTCGACCACCGGTGCCGCCTACAATAACGATCTTGACCTCACCGTGACCGCCGGAGGCACCACCTACCTGGGCAACGTCTTTTCCGGAGGCTTGTCGGTCTCCGGCGGAACGCCGGATAGAAAGAACAACGCCGAGAGCGTATTTTTGCCGGCGGGAACCAGCGGACCCTTCACGGTCAAGGTGCAGGCGGCCAACATCAATTCGGATGGCGTTCCCAGCGTGGGCGGCCTGCTGGATCAGGACTATGCCCTGGTCATCACGAACGCCGCCTCCGCCCCCGCCATGGCTCCGGACGGCGCCTCCATCGTCACGGAGGAGTGCCAGCCGCCCAATGGCGCCGTGGACCCAGGCGAGAAGGTCACCATGAACCTCTTCATCAAAAACGTGGGCACCGCCGACGTGACGGGCCTCACGGCCACCCTCCAAGCCTCGGGCGGCGTCATTCCCGTTCTCGCGGACCAGGCCTACGGGCCCCTCGCCGCAGGCGGCGCCTCCGCGGCCCAGCCCTTCACCTTCATCGCCCGCGGGACCTGCGGCGGCTCTATCACAGCCACCCTGGCCCTCCAGGATGGCCCAACCGCCTTGGGCACGGTGGCCTACACCATCCCCATGGGCCTCGCCGGCGTGTGCTGCGGGGGAACAGGTCCCAAACCTGTTCCGGACGGGCTGTGGGTTCCTGGGACGCCCGTACGGGTAACCAAAAACGTCTCCGATGGCTCCTCTGTCCACGTCACCTGGGACGTCACTTGCCCGGCGGGGGCCTACACCATCGACTCGGGCCCCCTCTCTGCCGTGGCTACGGGAGGCTACACGGACTTCTCCAACTGCGCCCTTCCTCCCACTGGCTCGGCGGATGTCCCCCTGGGCGCGGGCGACCTCTTCTTCATCGTGGTCCCAATCAGCGGAACCATAGAGGGAAGCCACGGACGTGACGGCTCGGCGGTAGAGCGGCCCTGGAGCAGCGTGGGCCATTGCGGCATACTCTCCAAAGACACTACGGGGACGTGCCCATGATGGACGGCGAAGGATTTTATAAGTCACTCCTGGACCACCTCCACGACGGGGTCTACTTCGTGGACAGGGAGCGCAGGATTTCCTACTGGAACCTGGGCGCTGAGCGCATCACCGGTTACGGCGCGCGGGAGGTCGTGGGGCGCCACTGCATGGACAACATCCTCAGACACGTGGACGAGACGGGAGCGCCCATGTGCCTCACGGGGTGCGCCCTGTCAAGGTGTATGGAGCACGGGCGTCCGGAGGAGGTGGAGGCCTACCTCCACCACCGCGACGGCCACCGGGTCCCCGTTCGCATCCGCGTGGTTCCCCTGCGCGACGAGGAGGGCCGCGTCGCGGGCGCGGTGGAGATCTTCAGCGACGACGGCCGGCGCATCGAAGCGCGCCGCCGCATCGAGGAGCTGGAGGCTCTCGCCTACGCGGACACCCTTACGGGCCTGGCCAGCCGGCGCTTCGCCGAAATCTCCCTCAGGCTCAGCACGGACCAATGGGAGCGCTACGGCTGGCCCTTCGGCGTGATCCTTTTGGATGTGAATGACTTCAAGGCCATCAACGATACCCACGGGCACGCCGCGGGCGACCGCATCCTCAAAATGACGGCGCTGACCCTCCGTGGAAGCACCCGGCCCTCGGACATCGTGGCACGGTGGGGGGGCGACGAGTTTCTCGCCCTCCTTCAAAACGTGGACCAGCCTCTCCTGGAGCGGGCCGCCAGAAAATATGAGGGCCTCGTGCGCACGTCGGGCCTGCGCATCGGCTCCGAGGAGGTGAGCGTGACCCTTTCCGCCGGCACGGCCCTCATTCTGCCGGGCGATACACCCGACTCGCTCCTCCAGCGCGCCGACGAAGCTTTGTATCACGTCAAGCGCCGCAGCGGCCCTCGCCGGGGCGAGCCCAGGCTGGCGATGCCCCCGTGATGGCCCGGGACCGCCTCCCTCCCTGCCGGTCTTGCCGTACGCGGCCGGCAGTTCAGAAGTAAAGGGCGCGCCCGGCCTCCACGCAGGCGGCGGCGTACAGGTACATGGAGGCGGACCAGGTCTGCCAGTCCTGCCCGGCAGGAGCGCCGTCCTCCGCCCTGAACCACTCGTTGAAGCCGAAGGCCACGGGGGCCTCCCGGGCGGGCCTGACGAGGCTCGTGAGGGCGTCGAGCTTCTCCTTCGCCCGGCGGGGCTTCCCCGCGGCCACGAGGGCGGCCACGTAGAATCCGCAGACGAAGGGCCAGACGCCGCCGTTGTGATAGTGGCCGGGCAGGTTGTACGACGCGTACCTGGGATGCCAGTCGGTGTCCGTGGGAAGGACGACGGGCATGAGGCAGGGCGGAAGGTCCAGGGCCAGATCGCCTCGCGCCCGCAGTGCGGAGCATTCGGCCTCGATCCAGTCCAGGATGCGTCCCGCCCTCGCCCGCGAGGCCACCCCCGTGAGGATGGCCAGGCTGTTGCCCAGCACGTCGCACCGCTCGTCCCGCAGCACCTTGTAGGACCAGAGGGCGTAGTGGGGCCTCCCAGGGATGGCAAGTCCCTCCGCGGGATGGCCGCGCCAGACACCGCCGCCGGGGCCGGGACGGTTGAGGGTGGCGCGCAGGACCCGGGCTCTCTCCTCATGGCCGAAGAGCATGAGATACCCGTGGACCACGGCGTTCACGTAAAGGCCGTACCCCAGGACCCACTGCTCGTCCCGCCAGTCGCTCGTGGGCTGCTGGGCGACCAGGACGCGGTCTTCGGGGCTCTGGTAGGCCATCCAGCGGAGGGCCTTGCGTGAGGCTCCTTCCAGAAAACGGCTGCGGCCCGTGTAGCGCCTGAAGAGTCCCAGAGTAAGAAGGAAGAGGGGCGTGGTGTCGCTGGACCCGCGGTCCTCCGGATCGTGAACGAGGGAGGGAATCTGCCCCAGGGGACTCTGGTTCTCCGCCAGGGTCTTGAGCATGCGCTTGAGGGAGCGCAGGAGGACGCCGTTGCCGCAGGCCATGATGCCCAGCGACGAGATGAGGAGGTCGCGGGTATAGGGCTCCGGATAGCCCCAGCCCGCCGTGCGGGGCAGGCCGCCGAAGGGGCCGCGGACGTTGTGGAGGAGGACCTCCAGCGCGGCCGCCTTGGCCTCCTCGATGGCGGGCGAGTGAGCGGGTCTCATGTCAGGCCAGCCCGAGCCGTTCTGACACGATGTCAACGAACCGCCGCGCCACCCGCCGGTAGTCAAAGTGCTCCACCGCGCGCCGCCGGCCAGCTTCGCCCATGCGACGGCGAAGCGCCGCGTCGTTCATGAGCAGGCGAAGGAAGGAGGTGATGTCCGGCACGCTGGCCCGGTAGTCCGACACCCGCGGCCTGTCGAAGCGGACGTGATGGCCGGGCTCGAACCCCGATTCTGGCCCGAGGACGGCCTCCGTGATGTGGATCTCCTGGGCCACCCCCGCCAGGAAGGCCGTCTCGCCGTGAACCAGGGTATCGAGCATGGCCATGGCCCGGATGCCGATGACGGGCTTGCCGCAAGCTCCCGCCTCCACCTGGGGCATGCCGAAGCCCTCCAGCCTGGACGGGGCGGCGTAGAGGTCGCAGGACGCCAGGAGGTAGGGCATGAGGTTGCGCGAGACCTTGTGGGTGGGGAAGCTCACGCGGTCCGCCAATCCCAGCGTGTGCGCCAGTTCGATGTCGAGCTTGTTCTCCACGTCCGTCCTCGGCTGGGGCCAGACCTTGCACACGTACCGCCAGTCAGGTACTTCGTCCTTCAGCGATGCCAGTGCCTCCATGACCTCCCGTCCCCCTTTGGAGGCCGCGTCGCCGCCGACGGTCAAAATCATGAGCTGGCCCGGCTCCACGCCCAGGGCCTCTCTCACGGCGATCACCTTGGGGTCATCCGCCTGCCTGGGCACGAAGGTGTCCGTGTCGCACCCCACGGGGAGGACCGCCATGTGGTCGCCCCGGACGCCGTCCCGGACGTAGGTCTCCCTCACCCAGTTCGCCGTGACCAGGATCAGGGGGAGCTGCTCCAGCACGTCCCGGTAGTTGGCCACGTAACCGTCGGCCAGGAGCCACGGCACGGCTCTCATGCCAAAGCGCTGGGGGTGGAGCACGAGGTGGGGCACGTCGCCCCAGAACCCCACGCCCACCACGGCGTCGGGTTTGAACCACCGGTAGTACCACTCCTTTTCCAGATCCGACTGAATGTGCGCGGCCCTGGCCTCGACCCCGATCTCGAGGAGGCCCCGGACCAGCAGGTCCCCTTGGGTCGCGAGGCCGCCGGGAGGTGGCGGGTAGTCGTACAGCACGAGCACTTTCATGGCGCGGCGCCCTCCCGCGCCCAAAAATTCTTCTCCTCCGAGGCACCGGCCCGCCAAAAAGCTTCGCGGCGCGGCGCCGTCCTCGCCTCCCAGCTCTCCTCCCGGAACCCGTAGACCTTGCTGATGATCCGGCGCTTTTCGGCCCACACCGGCTCGGGGAGGTGGAGGGTGAAAGAGGCCGCCTCCTCCGCCCGGGGCAGATAGGCTCCTCCCCCGTCCTCGTAGGCGAAGGCCCAGAGCGCTTTGGCTTTGAGGGTTTCCTCGCGCCAAAGACCAAGGACGGCCCTCGCCGTCTCCTCGTGCCGCCGGTGCCGCGTGTACTCGCCTCGAAGCGAGTGGGTCAGGATGGCATCGTAGGCTCGTGCGGGCAGGAGGGAGAGAACCTCCTCCGCCACCTCACCTTCGGAAAGGGGCCGCTGTTCCGGCCCGTCGTCCAGGTCACCCAGGGCCCCGTCCGCTCCCAGGCTCGAAAGCGCCTGCGCGAACCTCGGCGCCCGGTCCGGGTCGCTTCGCCGGCAGAGGGCGGCCACGAAGACGTGCCAGCCGGGATGGGAGAGGAGAAGGCCGCCCGCCCAGAGGCTTTCGTCGTCCGGATGGGCCACCACCACCGCCACCGCCGCCCCCTGGCCCGGCAGCGGTCTGGACGGGCCCTCCTCGGCGGCCCGCGCGCTCACGCCAGACGCGGGCACGTGGCCACGTAGGCCAGGATGTCGGCCATGCTCGCCTCCGCCATACAGATGGAGGTATCCGCGGCCCCGTAGTACATCCGCACGAGGCCGCTCGCGCCGTCGTGGACCCACCCGCAGGGGAAGATCACGTCCCGGGCGTTGCCCTCACGCTCGTAGGGCGCCTGGGGGCCGAAGATCCACTCGTCGCTGCGCCTGAGCACGCGGCGGGGGTCTTCCAGGTCGAGGAGGGCGAGGCCGAGACGGAAAAGGCGTCCTCCCGAAGGGGTCTTACGCACCCCGTGATAAAGAAGGAGCCATCCTTCGGGCGTCTCCAGGGGTGGAGGGCACACCCCCACGCGCCGCGCGTCCCACCAGGCTCCCTGGCGGCATTCCAATAGGAGGCTGTGGTCGCCCCAGTGACGAAGGTCCTCGGAGAAGGAGATCCAGATGTTGGAGTCGGGGCCGCAGGGAACGGGCCGGTGCAGCAGGGCGAGGCGCCCGCCGAACCGCCGGGGGAAGAGGGCCGCGTCCATGTCTTCGGGGGGGATGATGGACCCGCACCGCGTGAAGGAGACGAAGTCCTTCGTCGTGGCCAGGGAGACTTGGGGCCCGCGGCGGGAGTACGTCGTGTAGACCACGGCAAAGTCGCCACTCTCCTGGAGCCAGGTCACCCGGGGGTCCTCGATGCCCCACAGCTCCTCGGGATACTGTTCCGGATCGGGCTCCATGGCCGGCCGCGCGCCGGCCTGCCACCCCGAAACCCCGTCCCGGCTCCTGCACACGCCCAGGTGGGAGATGCCCCGCATGTCCTCCACCCGGGCCAGGAGGAGCGTTTCCCCGTCCAGCTTCACGGCCGCCGGATTGAAAATGGCGTCCGCCGGATAGGGCAGGTCCGCCGTCGTCAGGATGGGGTTCGCGGGATTTCGCCGAAAGAGGTTCACGCCCAGGGACTTGAAACGCGCGCCGTTCATGCCGCCATCTCCTCTGACCCCTGAAAGCCTCCCCCTGAACCGTGACGAGCCGAGCCTCTCATAAACTCTAATTTAGAACGTGCACGCTCCCCGCGCCATTCCATGAAGGACCGTTTTGCACTCACGACGGAGCATTCCCTGGCCCCCTGTCGCAGTGGCGGCTATACTGGGTTCGGCCTGAAGCGGCGGGCGGCGGGAGGGACTCCATGTGGAAGGACGTGAGCTCGATGGCGGCCTACGCCTTCATGGCGCTCTTTCCCATCGTCAACCCCGTGGGATCGGCCCCCATGTTCCTGGCCCTCACCTCCGGCGCCGCCCCGCGGGAGCAGCACCACCTCGCGTGGAAGGTGTCTCTCTACTCCTTCGTACTCATTCTCGTGTCCCTGGTCCTGGGCGGGGTGATCATCCGCTTTTTCGGCATCCAGGTCGCCCACGTGGAGATCGCCGGGGGGCTGATCGTCTTCTACACGGCGTGGGGCATGCTGAACTCGGAGCAGGACGGCTCCTCGGCCCAGCCCGGCATGAGCGGCAAGCGCCTCGGGGAGATGGCCTTCTTCCCCCTCACCCTGCCCATCACCGCGGGGCCGGGCTGCATCGCCGTGGCCATCGCCATCGGCGGCCGCATCGCCCACCGCTCTCTGGCGGACACCTTGAGCGGCTACCTCGGGGCCGCCGCCGGCGTTCTCGGCGTGGCTTTCGCCGTGTGGCTCTGCTTCCGTTTCGCCCACGGGGTCTTTTCCCGCCTTGGCACCACGGGCACCCTCGTCTTCACCAAGATGGCCGCCTTCGTGCTCATGGCCATCGGCGTGGAGATCTTCTGGACGGGCCTGGCCCAGCTCATCGCCGCGCTGCCCTGAACCCCTGGGCAGGACGCCCCTTGGAGTTTATAGTGGGAATCATGCAGGTGGCGCTGGTGGCGATGATGGGCAGAAACCGGGTGATCGGCCGCGAGGGCAAGGTTCCCTGGCACATCCCCGAGGACATGGAGCGCTTCAAGGCGCTGACGCTGGGCCATGCGGTGGTCATGGGCCGGAAGACGTGGGAGACGATGGAGGGGCCGCTTCCTGACCGCGATAACGTGGTCATCACCCGCCGGCCGTCCTACGAAGCCCCTGGCGCGCGCGTAGCTTCGGGGCTGGAGGAGGCCCTGGCTCCCTACCGCGGCACGGACGCGGCGGTCTTCATCCTTGGAGGAGGAGGGATCTTCGAGCAGGCTCTGCCCCTGGCGGACGTCCTCCATTTGACCCTCGTGGACGATGCCCCCGAGGGCGACGCCTTCTTCCCCGAGCTTCCTGAAAACCAGTTCGTCGAGACGGCCGCCCAGGAGCGCCCCGGCCCCCCCCGCCACGTCTTCCTCACCCTCCAGCGGGCGGGTTGACCATCCGGCCCGTCAGGGACAGGTCTCGCAGTAGCCGATTTCGAGCTGAATCTCGGGCGCCCCGCTGGCGGAGGCCAGCCGGAGCTTCGCGTACTCGCCGAGGACGATCAGATAGGGATATTCGATGTAGCTCGTGGGCTCGTAGGGGTCCTCCTGCTCTTCCCCTTGGCCCTCCACGGAAAGGATGTGTTCATCGAGGTGGATGACGCGGTGGCCGTGGTAGGGGGCCCAGAAATAGCTGGCTTCCTTGGATTCAAGCTTGCGAAGGTCGATGACGAGAAGGAAGGTTTCCTGGGCCTTGGCGAAGAGGGCCAGGGAGCCGAGAAGGTCGTTGGGCCCCGCTCCGCCCTTAAAGGTCCATGCCAGGGGATAGCGGATGAACCAATCGGGAGCCTTGTGCTCGTGAGACCGGGCCATGTCCCGCGCCTCCTTGGCGCCCGGGTCCTCGTCCCGAATCTTCAGGGGCGCCGTATCGCCGCCCGCCAGCGGCGCCAGGTAGACGGTCCCCCATCGCCGCATGGCAAGCTGGAAGGGGTTGGCGCCAGAGGACGCCTCGTGCCGGCCTGGGGGAGGGCGGCTGGCCACGAGCATGAAGCTTCCCACTTGGCACGCGGCCGTCCCGGGGCCGGCCGCGGGATAAAGCTCGTAGTCCCGGTCGTCCGCGTCGAAGCCCGCATCGTTGGTGAAGACGAAGCCACCGTCCACGTAGCGGGGGTTCCAGAGGTTCGACCGATCCAGAAGAAGGACGTCTCCCCAGGGTCCCGCTGCGGAAGGGGAAGGCCCCTGGGGCGCTCCCTCGGCTCCCCCGGCGGGAGGGGCCGCTTCCTGATCCCTGCAGTTGATGCAGAGGGTATCGATGCCGGACTTGGTCCGGTTGACGCGGATGGTGCTCGCGATGGCCCCGCTAAACAAAATCGTCCTGTTCAGCTCCTTGGTCACCCGGTCCAAGATGCGGAAGGCTTTGCCGTCCGCCGCCGAGCCCTGGAGCGGATGGGGCGCCGGGGCGGCGGAGGCGGCGGGAACTTGCGCAAAGCATACGGCAGTCCCTGCGAGCCATGCCATCAGGAACGCCCCCGCGAATCTGTTCCCCATCTGTCTCGGCGGCATCCGAGATTCTCCTTCTGCAAGCGCCAGCCACTGGTGCGGCCGCGCGGCGCGGTTTTCGCCGCGGTTCAGTCCGCCGTCACTTCCTGAAGCCATGCCTCGGTCCCGATCTCGGCCCTTCGCTGGAGGTTGCAGATGCGCCGCTCCAGAGACTCCTTGAACTCCTCGTCGCTGAGGGCGGGGTCCCTCAGCTCCAGGAAGGTGGCGCAGGGAAGCTGGGGGCACAGGCCGCAGTGTTCAAGGCCCTTGGCGTTTCGGCAGCAGTCGAAGAGAGGACACACGCCCCCCGGCACATTGGAGGCCCAGAAGGGTTGTCCCTCCGAGGGGACGCAGCCTTTGCACAGCGTGGTGACGTGAACACAGGATCCGCAATAGAAACCGCACGCCGCCGCGTGGTTCATGTCCGCCATGGTTCTTCCTCCTCGTCGTCCCACTCGGTCCGGCCCGCCAAACGGGGCCCTTCGTTCAGATCGGGGATTATACCCCAGGAGGGTCGATAGCGCCCTAAGCTTCGCTATGTGGTATGTTTATTAAGATGGTTTGAGCATGGGGAGGAGACATGGCGGAGAACAAACCCAGCCGAAGGCGGTTTCCCAGGATTCCGAGCGGGTACGAAATCGGAGTGCGCAGCGCCAAGGAGAGGAAGGGGATCCCCTCGGTCTCCACGGTGCACGACGTAGGCCTGGGCGGATGCAGGTTCGTGAGCAAGGAGCAGCTCGGCGTGGGGTCCCTCCTGTCCCTCACCATCCTGCCCAAGAGAAGCATCGTGGAGGCGGAAGCCCGCGTCGTCTACGAGCTGCCCATGAAGGAAGGGACCTTCGAGGTGGGCGTGGAGTTTTTGGAGATCTCCCAGCGCGACAAGGCCACCCTCGAAAAGATCATCTCCACCCCGGTGGTCTGAGCCGGCCAGGGGCATCGCGAGGTGGCCCTGCGTTGGGGAAGAAGCTTTCCCTATCCAGGCGGCGCTTTTAGGGGAGGGATGTCTCGCGGGGAGCAACGATAAGGGTTGAGTTGGAGGCTACGGACATGAAAAGTTCGGACTCCTGGGCGCAAGAGAAGGGTCTTCGCGAAAGAGGGATTGGCTTTACAGTGCCAGCCTCTCTGGCGGCTATCTTCATCGCCTTCCTTATCGCATTTCTCTGGATCCAGCAGGTGGAGCGCCGGCAAGCTATCGCCGAGTGGCGCACAGTCCTCGAAACTTCAGCTCGTGGCATGCAGGAAGGCCTAGAGAATTGGGCTGGGGACACCCGTGGTGACGTGCGAAGCATCGCCGTATCCCCCATGGTCAGGTCCCTCTTGAGTCTGCCGGCTGGCGGCCCCGCCGCAGAGGGCCAGAGGACATCCACCATGGCCCTTCTCACGGAGCGAGCCGAAGATGGCGGATTCTCAGGCATTTATTGCTTCGTTCAAGGTGCTCTCGTCTTGAATTCAGCGGGGGCTCCTCTCCCGCCGCCTTGCGTTGCCGATGCCGTGAGCCAGCTCCTCGCCGGGCGTTCTGAAGCGGCCGGGGCCTCCCTTGACGAGAAAGGGCGCCTGGAGATGGCCTTCGCCGCAGCGGTGCAGCGGACTTCCCCCAGCGGGGGGAAGCCCGCGGGGGCGGTGGTGATCACTCTCTCAGGCGACCGGTGGCTTACGCCCACGACGCGCCAGCCCATCCCGGGCAGCCGCACGGCCAAAGCCTACTTGGTTCAACCCGCGGGCCAGCGCATGGAATTTCTGGCCTCGCCTTGCATCAACTTCGGCGGCGCAGAGAGTCTCGCACGTTCCAATTCCAAGGCCGATCTGGCCGCCGGAGAGGCCGCCCTGGGCCGGTCCGTGTTCGGTGAATTCAGTTCCCCTTGCGGGCATAGAAGCTTCGCAGCCACGCGCCCCATCTCAGGCACTCCCTGGGGCCTCGTGGTCGAAGTGCGCCAGGACGAAGCCCTGGCCAATTGGCATCAGCTCATCTGGCGAGAAGGGGCCGGGCTAGCGGCGCTCTGGCTGGCCATCGCGGGCCTGGCCATCGCGGTGTTGATCCATCAGCGCACCCTCCACATCGAGGAACTGCACGTGCGCGATGAGCGCCTTAGCCTCCTGCGCCATGAGGCGAGCGACCTCATCCTGTTCACGAACCTTGACGGCACCATCGTGGACGCCAACGAAGCGATGGAACGGGCTCTGGGATACACCCAGCAGGAGCTCCTACGGATGAAATCGGGAGACCTGTGGGCTCCGGAACTTCGGAAAGCGTGGGAGCGCGCGATCGAGCGAATCAATGCAAAGGGCTACGAGCTGGATGAGACCCGTCTCCGCCGAAAGGACGGCTCCACTTTCCCGGTGGAGTACAGCATCAAATTGGTAGCTCTCGGCGGTGCGCCTCTTCGTATGGGGATCATTCGTGACATCACCGAACGCAAGGAGGCCGAGCAACGGGTTTCCTTCCTCAACCGCATACTGAAGACGCTCTCGGAGACCAACCAGATGCTCGTCCGGGAGGACGATCTCCAGAAGGTGTGGGATAAGGCCTGTGCCATCTTGGTGGAACACGGCGGCATGAAGATGGCCTGGATCGGCCTGGTAGAACCGGAAGGCACGCGCCTGAGGCCGGCAGCGTGCGCCGGTATCACCATGGCCGAGCTGGAGGCCATCGAAGTCCGCTGGGACGAGGCGCCCGAGGGGCTTGGCTCCATGGGCACCGCCATCAGAACCCGCCGCCATTCCGTCCACCAGGACCTCCTCTCGGAGCAGCGCTTCGCCCCATGGGAAGAGCTTGTGGCAAGCCACGCCTTAGGCGCCGTGGCCGCTTTTCCTCTCCTGGTTCAGGATGAGGCGATCGGTGCCCTGGCCGTGTATTCCGAGCACCCGGAAGCCTTCCTTCCCGAGGTGGTCAACCTGCTGGACGAACTGGCCGGAGACATCAGCTACGCCCAGGAGGCCATCGAGGGGCGGGAACTGCGCCTGCGGTCTGAGGAGGCTCTCGCGAAGAGCGAGCGGCGCTACCGGGAACTCGTCGAAAATAATTTGGCGGGCGTATTCAGAACCGCGCTGGACGGCCGGGTGCTCGATTGCAATGAAGCCTTCGCGCGGCTCTTCGGGTTCCGCTCAAAGGCGGAGCTCGCCGGCCATCTGGCTCAGGAGTTTTATCCGTCGCCGGCCCTTCGGGAGGACTATATTCAGCTTCTCAAAGACAAGGGAATGCTCACGAATTTCGAATACACCCGCAGGCGCATCGATGGAAGCATCCTGTGGACCCTGGAAAATGTCGCCCTGGTGAAAGGGCCGGATGGCGCTCCGTCCTATTTGGAAGGAACCATCATCGACATAAGTGAACGAAAAGTCGCGGAACGGGACCTGCGCGACAGCCAAGAGGCGGCCCAGGCGCTCCTAAACGCTCCGTCCGACGGCATCGTACTGCTGGATACGAAAGGCACGATCCTCGCTTTGAACAAGACCATGGCGCAATGGTTCAAGAGAGCCGAAAAGGAGCTGCTTGGAACGTCCATCTTCGAGTACATTCCCGCTACCCTTGCCGAATCTCGAAGGAAATTTATGAACGAGGTTATCGCCACGGGCAAGCCTCTTCGCTTTTTCGATCAGACCCGGCGCAGGACTTTTCAGCACGGATTTTATCCCATTCTGGGCGACGATGGCACGGTCAATCGCTTCGCCGCCTACAGCCGGGACGTCACTGCGGAACGGGAGACACAGAAGGAACGGGACCTCCTGGCCACCGCCGTCGCGCAGAGCCACGAAATCATCCTCGTGACGGACCGGGAGGGAACCATGCTCTACGTGAATCCGGCCTTCGAGCGGACCACCGGGTACTCGCGGGAGGAGGCTATCGGGCAAAACCCCCGAATCCTCAAGAGCGGCATTCAGGACAGGAACTTTTACGCGCAGATGTGGGCGACCCTTCTCTCGGGCCACGTCTGGGAAGGACAGATGGTTAACCGCAAAAAGGACGGCGGCCTTTTCATCGACCAGTCGGTCATCTCGCCCGTCCTCGATCCATCGGGCGCCATCACCGCCTTCGTGGCGGCCAAGCGCGACGTGACCCAGGAGATCGAACTGCAAAGAGCCATTGAACAGGCCAAGAATCTTCAGACTATAGGCATGATCGCGGGGGGCGTGGCGCACGAGGTGCGCAACCCTCTCTTCGCCATTGCAACCGTCGTAGCGGCGCTGGAGAAGAAGCTCAAAGGGCGGGAGGAGTTTGGCGAATACGTGAACCACATCCAGGAACATACCCGCCGCTTGAACGCCCTCATGAACGACCTGTTATCCCTAGGGCGCGCCGTGGATCCGGCCCAGTTCATTGCGCTCGACATCGGAGAGCTTCTCCGCCACACCGTGGAACTTGCCCGGCAAGGTTCTGTTCGCGGGTGCCCTTGCGTCCTCGATTTGGCCGAAAGCACCTTGCAGGTACAAGGCCTTTCCGTAAAGCTGGAACAGGTGTTTTTGAACCTCATCCAGAACGCCGTGAGCTTCACGCCAGAAGGCAGCCAAGTATCCATTCACGCGTGGCGAGAAAAGGACCAAGTCTGCGTGGCCCTGAAAGACCAGGGACCAGGCATCCCCCCGGAGATGTTCCCCAAACTCTTTCTGCCTTTCAGCAGCAAGCGCGAAGGTGGCACCGGACTGGGCTTGGCCATCGCCCAGAAGCTCGTCCTTGTCCATGGGGGATCCATCTTTGCCGCCAACAACAATCCTCCCCCCGGCTCCACCTTCACGGTGAGATTGCCCATATCTCTGAGGGTGGCACAAGGGGAACCCGAACGTTGATGAGCTGAATCTGCACGTCCTCGCCAGGATGACCGCCGTCATCTTCGGTCGTGGGATTGCGCTGAGGACTGTAAACTTTCTGGCGCAAGAGCCGCGTGGGTCCTTGATCAGCGCATACTGCTCGAACTGAGGGGCCTTCAGGCCCTGAGGGTCGCCACGAGGCGCAAGGGGTGTTCCAGGAGCCCCAGAGCCGCTAGGATATCCGGACAGACCGCCCTCGCCTCCCGCAAGGTCTCCGCCGATGCCCCCTCCTGCTGGAGGACGGCTATTCCCAGCACCGCGGCCCGCAGCATGAGCCGGTCGTTTCGGCCGTTGCCCACGGCCGCCACACTTTCCGCCCCGAGCCCCTCCACATAGGCGGCCTTGGCCTCCGCTTGGCCCTCGGGGCCCAGAAGCGTGAACGTGCAGGGGAAGGCGCGCACCGCCTCCCGGGCCTTGCCGAAGGTGTCCGCCGTGATGACGTGGATTTGCACGCGGGAGGAGAGGCGCTCCAGGGCTTCGGCCACCCCGGATAGCAGGGCCCCGTCCAGGGCCAGAGTGCCGTTGTAATCCAGGACGAGATGCTCCAACGTGAGGTCCCCGAACCCCGGGACTGCGATTTCGATCATGAGCGGATCTCCTCAACAAGATCGCGGGACGGCTTGCTTTCAGCCTCGAAGGTTCTCCCGCGTCCTACCATCGCTTCCCGACGCTCAAGAAGAGCATTTGGTTCCTTCCGGAGGCGTAGCTGTACCCGAACAGCACGGGGCCGAACTTGGTGGAAGACCCGAAGGCGATGGTCCCTGAGTGTTTCAGGTTGTGGGTGAGGCTGGGTGTATCGAGCGTCTGAATCCAGGGCTTGCCGATGTCCGCGTAGACCATGGCGTAGGCGCCCGTGCCGATGATGGCCGGCAGGTTGGCGAACTTGTACTGGTATCCCAGGCGCGTGGACGCGTAGCAGGGACCGGCCAGCTCTCCCTCCATATACCCCGCGAAGGTGTAGGGGCCACCCATGCGGAACCAGTCGTAGTAGGGCACGTCGGTCCCGAAGGAGCTCCCGGCCGCGAGCCATTCGAAGATACCGCTTCGCCGGCTCAGCCGCTGGTACGCGTGGAGCTTGAATTCTCCCTGTTTATAGCTGTCCGTGGCCCCCAGCGCCCGCGTCGAATCCTCCGCCGTCAGGGTGAGGTAGATCCCCTGAGTGGGGAGGTCGGCCGAGTCGAGCCGGTCGTAGGTATAGGTGAGCTGGTACTCGCCGAGCGAGGCGTAGAAACTGGGGAAGAGAGCGAGGCCCACGGCGCGGGCGAAGGAGGCGTGCCCCCACCGCGGGCCGATGCGCAGTTGGCCGGAGCGCCCGATGTTCACGCCGAGGTCCATCCCCGCCCAGCCCTCTCCCGTTCGGTAGCTGGCCGATGGGTCGTTCATCTTGGCGTTCACGAACACGTAGTCTAGCTCGTTGGTGTACTTAAGGTAGGGCACCACGAAGAACCGCGCCCCGGGGGCGACCGGCTGGTACCACTCGGTGTAGAGGCGCTGGTTGAGCCCCAGCTCAAGGTCCGACTTCCACTCGGCTCCAAGTCTGTTCAACTGGGCGAAGCGCAGCCCCGCGAGGACGGCCCAGTTGCTGTTGTACTTGAAATCGCTGGAGAGCTCGATGCCGAATCGCAGGGTGTTCGGCCCCACGGGGCTGGGCTTGGCCGTGACGACGACCCCCTCCTTGTCCCCGTGCTTGGCGAGTTCGTAGGTCACGGAGGCATAGTCGCCCGTATTGTAGACAAAGGCCAAATCACGCTGAAGGTCATCGAGGTTGAGGGGATGGCCAGGTTGGGTCTGGATGGCGGCCCGGATGCGGGCCTCCACCTTCGCAGCCGTGCCCGCAAACTCTACGAAGTCCACCGCGGGGGGCGGCGGCAGGCCGCGCACCCGGGCCTGCCAGGCGGCGTACTGCTCCGGGCTGAGGGCGTACTGAGACAGGGCGGCGGCCTTGTCACGGACGGCCTCCTCTCCGAGGGAGATCAGCTTCAGGCTGCCGGGGAAGTCCATGATGCTGAAGCGCCCTAGGCGCGGCCGTAGCAGGACCGTCGCCGCGGAAGCCTGGAGGTCCACTTCCTTCTGCATGAGGAGGTTCACCACCTGGGAGAAGACCGCCACGGGAGAATTGATCTGCTCCCGGTCGAGGGGGGGCGTGCCGATGTCCACGGCGATGATGACGTCGGCTCCCATGGCGCGGACCACGTCCACGGGGAGGTTGTCCGCGATGCCCCCGTCCACCAGCAGGTGGCCGTCCACCTCCACGGGCGTGAAGATGGCCGGCAGGGACATGCTGGCGCGGATGGCGACGGGCAGGGAGCCGTGGGAGAAAATATATTTTTGCCCCGTGCTGATGTCGGTGGCGACGCAGCGGAAGGGGATGGGCAGGGCGTCAAAGTCGCGGATGCCCGCGGCGCGGCGCGTGCTGTTTTCGAGCAGAAACATGAACTTTTGCCCGTTCACGAGGCCTTTGGTCACATGGAGCCCCTTGGAGTCTAGGCCGAGGGTGAGCTCCTCGACGTACTTCCTGTCGTCCTCCTTTTGGCGGAAAGGGAGGACGTTGCGGACGGGCCGGCCCGAGAAGATCTGGTTCCAGTCGGTGGTGGCCACCAGCTTCTCCAGGTCTTCCGTGGAGGCTCCCGTGGCGTACAGTCCGCCCACGATGGAGCCCATGCTCGTCCCCGCGATGTAATCGATGGGGATGTGCATCTGCTCAAGCGCCCTTAGGACACCGATGTGCGCCACGCCGCGCGCGCCGCCGCCGGAAAGCGCCAGGCCGATCTTGGGCCGCCCCCTTGGGGCCGGAGCATCCGCCATGGGGGACGGGGATGCCGAGGGCTCTGCGGACTGGGCGCAAGGTCCCGCCGTTCCAGCCAGGAGCATCAGAGCCAGACCCCAGGCCAACGCCGACGTCGTTTTCATCGCTGCCCCCTTAGCCTCGTGAGTATTTTTGCATACTTTCGCGAAGGAGCGGCCGGGATCGTCGTGCCTCGGGCCGAGGAGGATTCATGGCCTGTTGGAAAGTGAGGTAGGATTGCCACCCCCTCCAGAGCGTTTGAATTGGTGATACCATGGCGTCAGGCTTCTAGGGACTACTCCAGGATGGCGCGGCATTCCAAGAACTTGAGCGGGTCAGCATTAACGAGAAGGAGACCGGTATGAAGAGAACGTGCGGACTGTTGCTGTGCTTCGTGCTGCTGCTGGCGGGGTCGGTCACGGCCTGGACCCAGACTAACCCTGTTCAAACGACGCGGGACGACAAGGGCGTCTGGTTCATTACGGGCGGGTCCTTGTCCGACGTTTTCGACGCCATGGGCTACGCCGTGGCCACGGACCGGCTCTGGCAGACGGAACTCATGTTCAGGTCAGCTACGGGCAGGCTCTCGGAGATCCTGGGGCCCAGCCAGCTTCAGACGGACATGTTCATGCGCACCATCGGCTACAGCGACAAAGAGTTGAAAGCGGGATTCAAGAGCTTGAGCCCGGACGGCCAGGCGGCGGTCACGGCGTACGTGAACGGCTTCAACCGCAGGGTGGATGACGTTATACGCAGCACCAATCTCCTCCCCTTCGAATACTGGGCGCTCAGCTCCCAGGGGACGTCCATGGTCCTTCCCCAGCACTGGACCGTCTACGACGTCCTGGCCTGGGTGGCCCTCATGCAGCGCGAGTTCGATCCCGAGGCGCTCTCCACGGGACAGCTCGAAAACGCGGGCCTGATCCAGGCGCTCCAGTCGGCCTTCCCCAGCGATGCCCTGGCCATGTTCCAGGACCTTCGGTGGCTCAACGACCCCACGGCCCAGACCTACATCCCCCAAAGCCCCCGCGCCGCCGCTCCCCAGATGGACCAGGCGGCCTTGGCTTCCCGCCTCGCGGCCCAGGCCGCCGAACTGCCCGGGTTGAAAGCCAGGGCGGAATCCGTCGGCCAGACGATCCAGGACGTCATCGCCAACCTGAAAAAGATCAACGCCTACGCCAAGATGGGCAGCTATGCGTGGGTGGTGGCAGGCAGCAAGACGGCCGATGGAAATCCCATCATCTACTCGGGGCCGCAGATGGGCTTCTCCGTTCCCTCCATCACGCTTGAGGGCTCCATCAACGGCGGTGGCCTGAACGTCTCCGGCATGACCGTTCCCGGCGTGCCAGGGATCATCATCGGACGCACGCCCCACCACGCATGGTCCATGCAGGTGGGCCATTGCCATACTACCGACTACTACATCGACAGCCCCCAGGCAGCCAAGCACACGCGCAACACGTTCATCAAGGTGGCCGGGGGAAAGACCGTGAAGCTCAAGCTCTACAGCACGAGCCACGGCCCGGTCATTGACCCCATGCCCTACGACCCTAAGGCCGGCGCGACTTCGGTGGTGACGTGGAAATACGCCCAAGCGGGATACGAGTTCGATACCCTGGACGGCTTCCTCCAGCTCGCCCGCGCCAAGAGCATGGACGACTTCGGCAAGGGCATCGAGCAGGTGGCCGTGAGCCAGCACTTCTGCTACGCCGACAAGGACGGCAACATCGCCTACTGGATGTCCGGCCGCGACCCGGTCCGCGCCGCGGGCAGCGACCCGCGCCTGCCCCAACCCGGCGACGGCAAGCACGAGTGGCCCGTCCCCGTCACCCTCAAGGCCCGGTCCACGGACCGCAACACCACCCAGGGCTTCTACTGCGGGTGGAACAACAAGTCCAACGCGAACTACGATAATGCGCCGAACGATATTGGCTACGGCTTCGGCCCCTTCGACCGGGCCCACGTCATCCAGGATTACCTGGAGAGCCATAACAACCTCACCTTCGAGCAGATCCGCGACCTGGCCCCCAACATCGCCACCACCACCACCGACTTCGACGTGCCTGGTGGCGTTCCCTGGAAGTTCGCCGCCCCCTACTTCACGGCGGCCGTGGAGGCCTATCCCACCCCGGCGCGCACGGCGGCCCTTCAGATGCTCCAGGCCTGGGACGGCCACTTCGTGGCGGGCGGCTCCACCCAGTGGGCCACGGGCGCCACGCGCGCGGACGCATGGGTGCTCGAAAAGGCCTGGATCGATCAGGTGATCCATCTCACCTTCGCGGACAAGCTCGGCTCCGCGGCCACGCCCTCTATGCAGCTCTTCAACGTGCTTCTCCACGCCCTGCAAGGCAGCGGCTCGGGCGTGGTGAACCTGTATAATTGGTTCAAGGACACCTCGGGCCAGGGGTTGCCCACCGACCCGCAGCAGCTCATCGTCCTGGCCCTGGACCAGGCCCTCGCCCAGCTTGGACCCGGCCCATGGAACCAGCCCCGGGGCACCATCGCCTTCACCCACGACATCCTGGGCGTCATTCACCAGGCCCCTTACTCGAACCGGTCCACCTACGCCCATTGCATCGAGTTCGGCTCCTCGGGGCCCCTCCGCATCGAAAGCATGTTCCCGCTGGGCGAATCGGGTTATATAGCCTTTGGTCCCGGCGGCGCCCCCGTCTTTGACCCCAACTTCTTCAGCATGGCGCCTCTGTATGATCCCTTCACGCCGAGGCCGTTCCCGCTCTTCCCATAGTCCCGCAGAGTCTCCCAGACCGGAGGCGTCCCGTTCAGGGGCGCCTCCGGCTTCTTCATGTTTTAGGGGAGATCGTTAAGGGATGCGCTGGAAACCTTAGCCGAGGAGGCCCTCAGGCGGATTCTTGAAAGCGCGGCGCGGCCGTGCCCATGGGGCCCCCTTGGGACAGCGCGCGCAGGACTTCGGTCTTTCTTCCCTTGTAACAGCACCCGCCATCCAGATCGATGAGGTACCAGCTCCATTCGGTGG
>JBBIKI010000017.1:0-41642 GCA_037445535.1 Acidobacteriota bacterium
TGAGGGGACATTTCTATCGAGTCACAAAGGGGACATTATCAAAGAGTCACGACACGAAATGCCCCCCCCCTTGACAAGGCCGGTGGGCGGGACTATAATCCCGTCAAACTTCGACAAACAGGTTGTTGAAGTTGCGTCACAGTAGGAGTTTACAGTGGCAAACGGTATCGTGAAGTGGTTTGACGAGAAAAAGGGCTATGGGTTCATCACGGTGGATGGGGGGAAGGACGCGTTCGTTCATTTCAGCGCCATCGAGGGCAACGGTTTCAAGACCCTCCAGGAAGGCCAGCGCGTGACCTGCGAGGTCACCCAGGGCCAGAAGGGCCCGCAGGCCGAGAAAGTTCGCCCCGTCCAAGACTGACGAGGCATCAGTCCCAGCCAACCACGATAGGGGCCCTTCGGGGCCCCTTTTCATGTTTTTCCGCCTTGTTTGGATTTGCCGGCTCAAGGTGCCTTGCGGGTCGGCCGGACATCGGCTGGAGGGAGATATTCGACCGTCCCCTTGGCACCATCGCTCTCTGGAACCGATCGCTCCTCCTCATCCGTGGGAAGCGTGAGAACGAGAGCAACCCATGTGGGGAACATGTCCAGCCCCGGGATGAGTTCGGCGGTGAAGGCCAGGGCCAGACGGGCCTTGAAGCCCACTACCAGAAGCAGCGCCGCGGCGGTGGCCAGATCCACGGCCCAATCCAGAGGGGACAGGGCCCCCTCGATGACCATCGGCAGCAAGACCCACTGGAGGAAGTCGGCGGCGGCGGCGATGAGCAGCGCCACGAGCTTCCGCTTCTTGCTGATCTTGGCGTGGCCGAAACCGAGGCCCAGAAGCCCGAGCGGGTTCAGCATCCTCACCAGCCCCCGAAAAACGAATCACACCACCAGGGAAAATAATGCGCGATTAAGCCAGACGCGACGAAGCAACGCGCCGGTCTCTCCTTGGGCGTCTCGCCTCTCGCGTCTCGCGTCTCGCGTCTCGCCCCTTCACCCCTACTGTTTGATCCACCTTAAAATTTCAGGGATGCTCGGCCGCTTGCCCGTCATCAGAATGCCCACGCGGTAGACCCTCGCGGCGGCCCAGGCCACGCCGACGGTTCCCAAGGCGAGCAACCCCAGGCTCGCGCCGATCTGCCAGAGGGGCACTTCCACCGCCCCCACCCTCAAGAGCATGGTGATGGGCGAGGTCACGGGGAAGAGGCTGAGGGCCACCACCCACGAGGCGTTGGGCGTCATGAGGGTGGGCATCATGAGCATGAAGGGAATGATCAACCCGAAGGCGATGGGCATCTGCCACTGCTGGGTCTCCTGCTGGCTCGTGCAGGCGGCGCCGATGGCCGCGTAGAGGCTCGAATAGAAAATGAAGCCCAGCAAGAAATAGAGGACGAGGAGGACGAGCTGGAGGAGCTTCACCGGAGACCCGTCCATGTGCGATTGGAAGTTCATGGGATTGGCCATGAAGACGGCGGCGCCCGCCATGAACCAAATGCCGTACTGAAGCAAGCCCACGGAGGCGATGCCCACGATTTTGCCCATCATCAGCTCGAAGGGGCGCACGGCGGAGATGATCACCTCAACGACCTTGCTGTTCTTTTCCTCCAGCACTCCGTTCATGATGGCCGTGCCGTACATGAGGATCATCATGTAGATGACCAGGGCCAGGGCGATGGGCACCACGAAGTCCATGATGGAGCCCTTCCGGGTCTTGCCCCCCTTCTCCACCTTGACGGGCTCCACCTCCACCCGTCCTTTGAGTTTGTCCGCGATGGCGCGGTCCAGGCCGAGCTTATCTAGGCGATGTTCGACGAGGGCCACGTTGAGGCGGCTGTCGAGAAGCTGGAAGAGCTGGGGGTTGGAGATGTTCTGCCCGAAATAGGTGGCCTTTAGCTCGGCCTTGCCGTCGCCTTCGAGGAACAGCGCTCCGTCCACCTTGCCGTCGCCGATGTCCCGCTTAATAGCCTCCAGGTCCTCGCCCGCCGGAGCCATCTTCAGCGTGGCCGCGTTCATGGCGCTCTCCTCGGCCTTGCTCTCCAGGCTATTGCCTGCGGGGCGAGCGGCTGGACTCGCGGCGACCACGGCCGGACCCGCCCAGCCCGTCCTGTCCACCACCAGGACCTGAGTGGGCTTTCCCGTCTGCATCACGGAGAGCAACCCTGGCAGGATCATGAGACCGCCGAAGACGACGGGGGTGATCAGGGTGCTTACGAGGAAGGACTTCTTGCGGACGCGGTCCAGAAATTCCCGGCGGAGGACGGCGTAGATGTTGCCCCAGTTAGTTCGCATGGCCGTCTCCTTCCGCTCCAGAGCCCGACACGACCTGGACGAAGATGTCGTGCATGGAGGCCTGGGCCTCCTCGAATCGTGACACGTTCACCCCAAGCTCCAGGAGGCGCTTGAGGACTTTGCCGGCGTGTGCCTCAGGCCGCACGACGAAGCGCGCCTCGTTGGGCATGAGGATCACCTTCTCGGCCAGGTCCGCAAACTGCGAGTCTTGAAGCTCCGCTCCGTCCGCGAAAGATACCGATACGGCCCGGGACCCGTACTCCCTGCGTATGTCCGCCACGTTCCCCTTGAGGACCACCTCGCCCTTGTTGATGAGGGCGATGGCGTGGCAGAGCTTCTCAACTTGCTCCATCTGGTGGGTGGACAGCACAACCGTTGTGCCCTGAGCGATGATCTCATCGAGCACTTCCATGAAGAGTTCCACGTTGACGGGGTCCAGCCCCGTAAAGGGCTCGTCCAGAACGGCGATCTTGGGCCGGTGCTGAATGGCTACCAGGAGCTGGATCTTCTGCTGCATGCCCTTGGACAGGTCGTCTACCTTGTGGTCTTCCCACTTCTCCAGGCCTACCCGCCTTAGTCCCTCCGAGGCCCGGCGGCCCGCCTCGGCGGAGGAGAGTCCGCGAAGGGAAGCGAAGAACCTTAAAAGCTCACCCACTTTCATCTTGGTGTAGAGGCCCCTGTCCTCCGGAAGGTAACCGAAGGCGGCGCTCGCCACCTCGCCGCGCGGCTGGCCGAAGACCGAGATGGCCCCTCCGTCGGGGAGAAAGATCCCCATGGTCATGCGGATGAGGGTGCTTTTCCCCGCGCCGTTGGGGCCCAACAGGCCGAAGATTTTCCCCTGGGGAATATCTAGATCCAAGGGCTTCACGGCCTTCACGTCGCCGAAATTCTTCTGAACTCCACGGTATGAAAGGGCTTCCATACAGGTCCTCCCAAGGTCATTCTACGATGAAACGGAGGATAGGTTTAAGCCATGGAAGCGAGACGCACTTAGGCGAGGCGCGGCCCTCCCGTTGCCAAACCGTCCTGGTTGCCGGATAATCGAAGCAAGGGGAGGATATGGCGGCTGATCTGAAATTTCCTTACGTGGCGCTGGAGGGCCCCATCGGCGTGGGCAAGACGACGCTGGCCAAGGTCCTCGCCAAGAGGCTCGGCGCCACGTTGCTGCTCGAGGACCTCCAGAACCCCTTCTTGCCCGATTTCTACCAGGGGCGAAAAGGCGCCGCGTTCCAGTGCCAGCTCTTCTTTCTCCTCACCCGGTACCAGCAGCAGCAGCAGCTCGTCCAGCGCAGCCTCTTCGACACCAAGATCGTGGCCGACTACATCCCGCTGAAGGACAAGATCTTCGCCCACCTCAACCTCAACGACTCCGAGCTGGTCATCTACGAGAAAATGCACGCCATCCTCTTGGAGAGCGTCCCCAAGCCCGACGCCGTCATCTACCTTCAGGCCACCACGGACACCCTCATCAAGCGCATCCGATCCCGCAGCCGCGATTACGAAAAGCGCATATCGGACGAATACATCGACGAACTGAACAAGGCCTACAACTTCTTCTTTTTCAGATATCAAGAGACCCCCCTCTTGATTGTTAACACGAATGATGTAGATTTTGAGAAGGGCGCCGGGGAGCTGGATCACCTGATCGGCCAGGTGAACAGGCTCGAACGCGGCGTTCTCTTGTACGCCCCGCTGGGATCCGCCTGACGGACCTGGACTGGGCGAAGGTTCCACCTCACCCGCATCTTTCCCTCAAGCCCTTTGGGGATGGGGAGAAAGGAGAGGCCCCTTGTCCAAAATATCGGCAGCCATGCCCCAGGCCATCACCGTTCCAGGCCTGAGGGAGCGCAAGGCGCAAGGCCAGCGCGTGGTCATGCTCACGGCGTACGACCACCCCTCCGGCCGAATGGCGGAGGACGCCGGGGCGGACATCCTCCTCGTGGGCGATTCCCTGGGGATGGTGGTCCAGGGCCAGCCCGACACCCTCGCCGTCACCCTCGACCACATGGTCTACCACTGCGCCATGGTCTCCCGCGCCGCCAAGCGGTCCCTGGTGGTGGCCGACATGCCCTTCATGACCTACCACACGGGGTGGGAGGACGCCGTACGCAACTGCGGCCGCTGCCTCCAGGAAGGCGGCGTGCAGGCCGTGAAGATCGAGGGCGGCGCCAAGCGCGCAGCTCTCATCAAGGCGCTCGTGGACAGCGAGATTCCCGTCATGGGCCACATCGGCCTCACGCCCCAATCCCTTCACACCTTCGGCGGATTCAAGGTGCAGGGAAAAACCGCGGAGGCTGCCCAGGGGCTTCTGGACGACGCCAAGGCCGTGGAGGAGGCGGGCGCCTTCGCCATGGTCCTGGAGTGCATTCCCAGCGAGGTGGCCAAGGAGATCACGGCCCGCTCGGGCATCCTCACCATCGGCATCGGGGCGGGGCCCCACTGCGACGGACAGGTCCTCGTGTTCCACGACCTGCTGGGCCTGTACGACGGCCCCATGCCGCGCTTCGTGCGGTCCTACGGTGATTTTGGCAAACAAATGCGCGAGGCCCTGGGCCGGTTCCGCGAGGACGTGCTCAGCGGGCGCTTCCCCTCCGAGGAGGAGGCCTTCCACCTCTCTCCGGACCAGGCACGCCGCTTTGGAGCAAAGGACGAGGATGCTGGTACTTCGGAGCCTTGAGGAGCCGCGCCGCTTCGCGCGCGCCTGCCGGGCCCGGGGCGAGCGCGTGGGCCTGGTGCCTACCATGGGGTACCTGCACGAGGGACACCTTTCCCTGATCCGCGAGGCCAAGCGCCGCGCACAGCGCGTGGTAGTGACCCTCTTCGTCAACCCCGCCCAGTTCGGCGCCGGCGAGGATCTGGACCGGTACCCTAGGGACTTCGAGCGCGACCGCGCCCTCTGCGAGACGGAAGGAGCCGACGCCCTCTTCGCCCCTGAGGCGCGAGACATGTATCCTCCGGGCCACGTTACGATGGTGGACGTCTCGGGCGCCCTCACCTCGGGCCTGTGCGGCGCCAAGCGGCCGGGCCATTTCGCCGGGGTGGCCACGGTGGTCACCAAGCTCTTCAACCTCTGCGAGCCAGGCGTGGCTGTGTTCGGACAGAAAGACGCGCAGCAAGCCGCCGTCATCAAACGCGTTGCGTCCGACCTGGATTTGCCCGTGGAGATCGTCGTAGCTCCCATCATTCGCGAGCACGACGGCCTGGCCATGAGCAGCCGGAACGTCTACCTCTCACCCGAAGAGCGGGCCCAGGCGCCCGTCCTCAGGCGCTCCCTGGACGCCGCCGCCGCTCTCTACCGCGGAGGCGAGCGCAGGAGCCGAGTGATCGTGGAGGCGGCGCGGTCTCTCATCGGTTCGGCCCCTCTCGCGAAGATCGACTACGTGGAGATGGTGGACGCCAGGAGTTTGGCGCCCGTGGACATGCTGGAAAGCTCCGCCCTCCTGGCCGTGGCCGTTTACTTCGGAACGACCCGCCTCATCGACAACACCCTTTTGCCTGACGACGGAGTGATGTGAGATGCTGCTGACCATGCTCAAAGGGAAAATCCACCGCGCCACCGTGACGGACGCGAATTTGGCTTACGAGGGCTCCGTTACCGTGGACCCCGTGCTCCTGGACGCTTCGGGCATCCTACCCCACGAGGCCGTGGATATCCTGGACGTGACCAACGGCGCGCGCATCACCACTTACGCCCTCGTGGGCACCCCCGGCTCCGGCATGGTGTGCGTCAACGGTGCCGCCGCCCACCTCGTCCACAAGGGGGACCTGGTCATCCTCTGCGCCTACGCCCAGATGGAGCCAGCCGAGGCCAAGGCATTCGAGCCCAAGGTGGTGCTCGTGAACGAGAAAAATGGGATCAAGCAGGTGTCCCGGTACAGGGCGGGATTGCTCGTGGATTCGCGGTGAGAGGCTGTTGGCTTGGAAGCAAGAGCCATGGACCGTTGGCTGCTGGCTTTTGGAAAAGGACAACTCGCTCACACACCCGCCGCCCGTTTTTTCCCTTGGCCCGGGGCCAACGGATACGAGTGAACGGCCTTCCTGCCGTGCTCCTGCTCTGCATCAGCCTCGCAGCCATGGGCGGCACCCAGCCTCCGGCCCCCTCCTACGACCTTTTCCTGAAAAGTGATTACGGCCAAGTCAGGCTATGGCTCAACACCAGGACGGGCGATTTCCGCTGGGAGGATCCGGTCCGCAAGCTTGACGTCTCGGGCCGAGGTACCCTCGCCTTCCCTAACCTGGGACCCATCATCTTCTCGTACGCCGGTCCCATGCCCGGTTACGACTGGATCACCCTCACCCTGAAGATATACGGCACCAGGGCCACGGGCCTCTTGGCTGTCTTTCCCGAAGGCCAGCCTACGCGTAAGACCGTCTCAAACTTTTACGACCGCGACACCCGGGACGACGTACCTCCAGAGAGCAAAGTCTCAAAGACCCGCCCAAGGGCCAAGCCCAAGCTCCCCACGGTGGAAGGCATCCACCCCGCGCCCAAAGAAGTGCCTCTGCCTCCGAAACCCTGAAGACATTTCACCACGGACACGGAAGGCCTTGAGGAAAACAAGGGCTTTAACGGTGCAAAGACTGCGCGCTGAATCGGGCCGCGGGTGCCGTTCCGCTTTGCTCTTTTGTTTTGTTTCCCTTTATAGAAATCGTGTTCTTTCCTCCGTGTCTCGGTGGCGGGCCCCTGGTTTATCCCTTCCACGCGGCCCAGGCCATGCAGGCCCACCCGGCGAGGAAGCAGACGCCCCCCGCGGGAGTGACGGCGCCAAGAGCTTTGATGCCCGTAAGGGCCAGGGCGTAGAGGCTTCCGGAGAAGAGAACGGCCCCTGCCACGAAGAGCCAGCCCGCCGTCGCCATGAGCGGCGAGCTCCAATGGGCGCAGGCCCACCCGACCACGAGGAGCGCCAGGGCGTGATAGAACTGGTAACGGACGCCCGTCTCGAAAACCACGAGCATGTCCGAATCGAGCTTCCCCTTCAGCGCGTGCGCGCCGAACGCCCCCAGCGCCACCGCGAGAAACCCGAGCCCCGCTCCGATCACAAAGAACGTCCGGTCCATATCAAACCCCCAAAACAATTCACCGCGGAGACACGGAGAGCACGGAGGAAGAGAAGGAGAGACACTTCTCTAAACTTCTTTCTATGTCTTCAAACCAAGATCCTTCTCTCTTTTCCTTCTCCGTGTCCTCCGTGCCTCCGTGGTGAGCTCTTCTAATATTCTCCCTTCACGGTGATGACTGCCCCGGCGCTGTAGGCGCCAAATTCTGGGGCGTACAGGCTCTGCAGTATGGCGGGGCTCACCTTGAAGATCCCGGCCATGCTGGCCCTGAGGCGGTACGTGAAGGTGTACTCGCCCTGGGGGAGCCACTCGAAGAAGAAGTCCGAGCCGCTGTCCCGGGTCTCCTCGTACCAACTGATGCCCAGGTCCCACTTGTAGCGGCTTACCGCGTCCTCCGGCTCCAACCCCGCCGCCCGCGGATCGCGCAGGTGGATGTACTCGCAGGGGAGCTTGCTCCGGATGGAGAGGTGCACTTCCACCTCGTCGCCGGGTTTGAGCTGGGCCCCCTCGGCGAGGGGTTTCAGGATCCACTCCCCTCCCGAGTTCTCTCGTTTGTAGTAGGTGCGGCGCACGGAGAGGAAGTCGCCCCGGGACTCGGCGGGCAGCTTCTCGGTGCTGAACAGCCAGGTGGCGGAGGCGAACATGAGGCCCTTCGTGTCCTTCTCCACCACGACCGTGGAACAGGTCCTGGGGTCGATTTTGCTCCCGGGGATGACGGTCTGGGCTTTCTTCCCCGTGTACGTGTCCGGCTCGAAGGTATAGTGGACCACCTCGTTGCACACCCGCACCGTGGCATCCTCCCTCGTGCCCAGGGCACCTTCGGCCTTGAGGTAGTGGACCAGGGAGTAGATAACCTCCGCCGTCGCCTTGGTGCTCTCCCAGTGGTTGAGTTTCTTGTTCAGGAAGATCCACTGCACGAGACCGTCCCGCTTGGGATCGTTGGGCGTCACTTCCATGAGGGTCCGGAGGGCGAAGGCGTGGGTCTCGACGGTGTCGTTGTACCAGAGCCATCCGCGGTCTTCTGGGGCCCAGAAGGTGCCCTGACCGGGGGTGGTTTTGGCCGAATCCATGACGCTGCCAAAAACGAGGGCCGCGTCCCTGGCCCGCCCCATGCGCTTCAGGGTGAGGGCGAGCTGACACTTGCCGTACGGGCTGTGCTGCTTCCAGTGTTTGAAGGAGAAGTCCAGCATCCTCGTCCGCTCTGCCTCCGTGAAGAGCCCGCCGGTCCAGGTCATGTCGGGATAGTTGGACAAGGTGTAGTTAAGGAAGGTGACGAATTCCCAACCCGTGTCCTTGTCCATCATGTGGCGCACCACTTCGTCGAGATAGTGCTGGTGCATGTAGCCCCAGGCGCGCTCCACCATGTCGCGGGGGGCTTCAACCTGGAATTCGAGGCCCTTGCTGAACCCGTAGAGGATGTAGAGGGTCATGTAGGGCGAGGGGGGGCCGCCCGGCCACCACGGGAAGCCCCCGATGGCGGTCTGGGCCTTGCGGAGCTTGGCCAAGGCAAGATCCCGGTTGGCCTGGGCGACGCGCGGGTCCAGCACGTTTTCTGTACCCAGGTCCGCGTCTTTCCCGCCCCGCGATTCGAGGAGCCACGGGGTTTCCTCCAGTTCCATCCGGAGGTTGGGGCCGGCCGAATCCCACGTCTCCAGCGGGGTCTTCCGCTTGGAAAATTCCTTGGCCATCTTTCCCACGGCGGGATATTGGCCGTAGAGGCTCGTGAGGATGCCCGTGGAGAGGAAGCGGTTGAGGGTCTGCTCGGTGCATTCGTAGGGATAGTTCACGAGGTACGGCAGGGCCGAGAGGACGGAGTAGAATAGCTGCGCGTCCAGAGTGACGACCATTTCCTCGTTCACGAGGGTGGGATCGTCGTTCTTGGCCAGATCGGCGAAGGTCAGTTCCTTGCGGTCCTTGTCTTTGAGGGTGACGAAGCGGGACTGCATGAGGTGCATGCGCCCCGGCAGCACGGGCAGCGGGCGAAGCTCACCATCGCTCGTATCCCCCGAAGCGGCCGTCACCTTGAAGGCCACCGTCCCCACTCGGACGGGCGCCGTGATGGAAAAGGCCACGTCCGTCCCTCCCCCCTTGGCCACGGTGAAAGGCTTCGTGGCCGATGCCGCGTCCAGGCCAAACTTGGGGAGGAGGCTCTGGTTGGTGCCGGGGTCGAGAATGTCAAAGGACACGGTTCCGGTGAAGCCGTGGTCCGAGGCGTTGTTGACCACCACCTTGATGTCGGCGCGGTCCCCTTCTCTCAGGAACCTGGGCAGGTAGGGCCGGACCATGAGGTCCTTCACGCTTCGGGCCTCCTTGTGGAGCGAGCCCCCTTCCATCCCTTTCGTGACGGCGTGCACCCAGACGTTCCAGGAGGTGACCGAATCGGGGACGGTGAATTCGATGGCGGCGGACCCGTCTGGTCCCGTGAGAAGCTGGGGCTCCCAGAAGGCCGTCTCGGCGAAGTTGGAACGAAGTTCCACGGCCGGACTCTCGTTTGCCTTGGCCGCAGCTGTAGCGACGCCGTTCACGAGGTACTGGTCCTGGCTTTTTTCTTCGGCAGCCGTTGCCTTGGCCATGGCCTGCGGCGGCGCGGGGGCCATCATGGGAGCGGCCGCGGTCACCATCACTTCGTTTCGCCCTCCGCCCATGAGCCCGCCCCCCCCGCGCCGCCCAGGGCCACCGATGCCGTAGCGCTCCAAGAAGATGAGGGCGTCGTCTCTGAAGGCGGGATAGGAAGGCAGGGTGACGAAGCCCTGGTCCTCGCTGTAGCAGACGCTGGCCTGTCCCAAGTCAGTGCGGGAGGTCCCCGCGCCCGCGCGGCTGGGGTAGAGAGCGGTCACCCGGGGAGGGTTATAGGGGGCGAAGAGATCCAGGCTGCGGTCGTACATGTAGGCCAGGATTTCCGCGGCACGGGCTTCGGCGGGTTTCCCGCCGGGGGTTTTCACAGTGACGCGCCAGGTCTCCTTCGCCCCGGGCCTCATCTTGTCGCGAAAGGTGGCAAACTCCACTGTCAGGTCCTTGTTGTCCCACGGCACGAAGACCGATTGGCTCGACTGCATGACCTGGTGGCCGCGCAGGACCGTGAGGGTCACCCCGAAGCCGCCCCGGTCTCCTTCGGTGACGGGCATCTCGATGAGCGAAGACCCCGTGCCCGAGGCCAGCAGACGGCGCTCGACCCTCTTGCCGCCACGGTACAGATCCAAAAAGAGGACCTGGTCCGGAAGACCCGAGTGCACCAGGAACCGGGCAGTTCCACCTACGGGCACGGAGGCCGATTCGGCCAGGAGGACGGCGGGCACGGCGAGGTTCTCCTTCGCCGCCGCGACGATGAAGTCCTTGGAGGCCTTGCACACAGCGCCGAAGTCGTCCGTCGTTTCGTAGAGCATCCTGTAGGCACCCGAAGGAAGAGGCGGAAGGCGAATCTCCGCTTCGCCCTTGGCGTCGTGCTCCAGGGTGCCTTTCCCTTTCTCGGCGCCCTCGTCCCACAGGCGCAGGACCGCTTCAACGGTGTAGTCAGCCCCCCACCTGGGCCGCTCCAGATCGCCCGGCGTTTGGTAGCCCGCGTCCTTGCCGGCCTGGGGTTTGGGCATAGGCTGCTGTGCGGGGAGGAGGGCGCGGTGAGGCTGGACGAGGGCCACGAGCCGCCACGATCCCTTGCCCGGCCTCGGAGCGCCGTTCAGATCGGTACGCGTGGCCGTAACCTGGCCCGCCGACCCTTCCAGGAAGAAGGCTTTCCCGAGATCGAGCCGCGTTTCCACCGACACGAAGCCGAGCCTGAAGCCCTTGTTCGCCGAGCGGGTCTCCCCTCCCTCGTCGGTGACGTCGGCGGAGACGGTGTAGCGATAGGTCACGTCCTTGGACGCCGATTCCCGCTCGTCCGCGGCGGGCGTGAAGACCACGGTGAAGGTGCCATCCTCCTTGAGAGAGGTGGTTCCAGAGGCTACGGTCTGGACTTTCGCACGGCCTCCCCAGCCGTACCATCCCCACCACCACGGGTAGACGGGCAGACGGGTGACCCGCCACGCCACGGTGCCGGTCACCACGGGAAGGCCGAAGTAGTAATTGGCTTGGCCCACCAACGCGGCGGGGCGGTTCAGGCGCAGGGGCGAAGAGGGCTCCTTGAAGGACACCTCGAAGGTGGGGCGCTTGTACTCCTCCACGCGCACTCCCGCCCCGCCGTTCAAAGAGGTCTCGATACGCCAGCTTCCCAGGACCTTTCCGGCGGGGATCAGGAACTCGCCGGCCGCAGTCCCGAAATCGTTGGTGCTCACGGTGGCCGTCCCCACGACCTGGTTGTTTCCGTCCTTCAAATTGAGCGTGAGATTGGTGTGGGGGAAGCAGGCCTTGGGCCCTTGACCTTCCACGCCCCGGTAGGCTAGGACCTTCCACAGGATTTTCTGCCCCGGCCTGTAGATGCTCCGGTCGGTGTACACAAGGGTGGCCGCCGTTTCGCCCGGGATGTGTTTCTCGTAGAACCCGATGTAGGCCGTGTCCAGAGACAGGTCGTTCCCGTGACGGCCCAGGAGGAAATAACTCTTTCCCCGCAGGTTCGAGGCGTTGGCGAAGCGGACCGTGCCGTCCTGGGCCGTCACCTGCAGGGAGGCCATCCGGTGGCCCTGGCTCCAGTTGTATTCGTAGAGGGCCACGCCGGCACCGGCCACGGGCCGCCCCGTGGTTCCGTCCACGGCCGTGACCTCCAGCCCGCCGGCCTCTTCCTGGCGGCTCATCAGCACGAGGTCGCTGATGGTCAGGTGGATGGCCAGGACGCGGTTGCCCGCCTCCTTAAAATCCTCGCGGGCGGAAGCCGCCACGATGTAGGAGCCCTTGGGGAGAGAGGCGGGCGGAAGGAAGGTGCGATGCTCCCTGTAGTCGGGCGTCTCAGGCAGGTCCAGGGACCACGCCGCCGCCGGCTTCTGGCCCCGCAAGATACCTTTGACCTCCTGCCATTCGGGGAGGAGGTTGTAGTCGCGGCTCGTCTGGATGCGCTCCATCAGGTCCACGGGGTAGGCCCGGAAGTAGAGCGCCTTCAGGTTCTTGTGATGCACCGCCATGGAGCGGTTGCCCGGTCCGTCCAGGGCCATGCCTTCCAAGCTGAAATCGGGCGCCTGGATGGCCTGGACCGCGTGATCGCAGCGCTGCCCTCCGGGCGACTTGGGATAGGCCCTCCATCCTTCCAGGGCGAGGGCCCTGGCCCGCACCAAGGCGTCGGGCGACTCCTCCTCCTGAACGAAGCTCACCAGGAGGGCCTGGCCCATGGACCACCAAGGGACGCCGCGGAACCCCGGAAGACGGGATTCCAAATCTTTCTTGAGGGCGGCCCTGTCGGGGGCCTCCTCAAGGTGTTCGTGAAGGCGCTTCAAGCGCTCCAGGCGGGCTTCGAGCTGGGCCTCTTTCTGGCCGTGGGCCCCGTGCCAAGCCTCCAGGTCGCCCAGAACTGCCACGATCTTCAGCAGGGGGTGAGCCCTGGCGTCGCTGAGAACGGCCTCTGCCGCCGGCCCCGAGGGGCCATCCGCGAGAAGCTGGGCCCGGCTGAGGGTGAAGATGTCATTGGATTGCTCGGCCGTCCAAAAGCTCGAATCGGCCAGCAGTTCCACGTACAGATAGGAGACGGCGTCGCGGAGGGTGTCACGGATGCCGGCGGGATAATCGTTGGGGCGGAGGTACTCCTTGAGGATGGACACGGGGGCGCCGCCTAGGGCGGCCCTCTCCTTCCAGACAGACAGGTAGGCGCGCTGGGCCTCCGCGTAGAGCTGGCCGCGGGTCCAAGCTTTCAGGTCCACGGGCCCCAGAGCCTCTACTTTCTCTCGATGTCCGATCTCCCACGAATACATCTGGCAGTACGTCACGATGGCGTGGGCGTAAAAAAGGTTCAGAGTGGCCTGGGAGAGAGGATCGCGAGGCCACGGCTCTTCGCGCAGCCTGCGAACGGCCGTTTCATAGCCGTGAAGGCCCACGCGGAGCTGCGTCAAGGTTACGAGGGCCTTGGTCCACTCCGCGCCGTCACCTCGCGCCCTTGCCGCCGCCAGGATCTTTTCCGCGGCCGTCGAGGCGGCTTCGAATTTCTGCTGGCTCACCAGCTCATCCACGGCCTTCCAGATGGGAGCGTGGGGGGCCACACCTGCCTCAGGTGCAGAGCCGGTTGGTTTTGGGATGGTCCCTCCCGCTTTTTGAGCGAAAACCAAGGAGACCGCCAGGAGTGCCACGGCCAGGATGACGGACACCGCGACGGCGTTACGCTTCACCGACAACCCTTGGCGAATGGCCATGCATGCCTCCCCTCAGTGCCGATCCTAAAAAGTCCTGAACACATTTAACTATATCAGGCGGCCAAGCACCCGTCCAGAAACGATGTGACCACAGAACCGCCAACCGGTTCCGCATGGAAAGAGCGGCAACTTTATAGGGGGCAGAGCGCAGAGCAGATCGGGGCGTGCTGGTGCTGCCTGGTAAGGCTATATGCCGTATTTGCCCAGGTCGAAGGGCAGGGCCTTTCTTTGGGCCGCGAAGAGCTGGTCGATGCCGTGGGCGGCGAGGGCCAGGAGGCTGTCCAGGTCGGCCTTGGAGAAGGGCTCCTGCTCGGCCGTGCCCTGCACTTCGATGAACCGGCCGTCGCCGCACATGACGACGTTCATGTCCACCTCGGCGATGGAATCCTCGTCGTATTTCAAGTCCAGAATCTTCTCGCTCCGCAGGATGCCCACGCTCACGGCGGCCACTTGGCTTTTCACGGGGAAGGATTTGATGATCTTGGCCGAGACGAGGTGGTCGAAGGCCATGACCATGGCGCAGAAGGCGCCCGTGATGGCCGCGGTGCGGGTGCCGCCGTCCGCCTGAAGGACGTCGCAGTCCACCCAGATGGTCCTGTCCGAGAAGGCCTTCTGGTCCACCACGGAGCGCAGGGACCGGCCGATGAGCCGCTGAATTTCCTGCGTGCGGCCCGAGGGCTTGCCCTTGGTGGCCTCGCGGCTCGTGCGTTGCTGGGTGGCCCCGGGGATCATGCCGTACTCGGCCGTAACCCACCCTTGTCCCGTCCCTTTGAGAAACGCCGGCACCCGGTCCTCCACCATGGCCGTGCAGAGCACGCGCGTGTTGCCGAAAGTCATGAGGCAGGAACCTTCGGGATAGGCGAGATAGCCCGTTTCGATGGAAATGGGTCGAAGCTCGTTGGCGGCTCGGGCGTCCGTTCTCATGGCATGACCAACCTTTCTTCTTCCACGGCGATGAGTTCCCCGAGAGGCTCGCCGAGAATGCGCTGGGCGATTTCGGTGAAGTGGGTTCCCGGGTCCGTGACGTAGCACGTGAGGCATCCGATGATCCCCTCTTCTTCGGACGGGGAAGGCAGCAAGGCATTCAAGGCCTCGGCCGCGCTCTCGGCGGAGGAGAGGAGGGTGACGCCCGGTCCCGCCACCTGGCGCAGGACCGGAATGAGGACAGGGTAATGGGTGCAGCCGAGGATGAGGGTGTCCACTCCCGTCTTGATCAGGCCGTCCAGATAGCGATGGGCCACTTGGAGGGCTACGGGACCGTCGCTCCAGCCCTCCTCCACGAGGGGAACGAAGAGGGGGCAGGCCTGGGAGTAAACCTCGATGTCGGGCCGGATCACACGGATGGCCCTCGCGTACGATCCGCTGGCCACCGTGGCGCGGGTGCCCACCATACCCACCTTGCCGTTGGCGGTGGCGCCCGCCGCGGCGCGGGCTCCGGGCCCGATCATGCCCAGGACGGGCACGGGCATGGCCCCTTCGAGGGCATCCAGGGCTACGGCGCTGCTCGTGTTGCAGGCCACCACCAGAAAGGAGACCCCTTTGTCCACGAGGAACCGGCCGATCTCCAGGGAGTATCGCCGCACCGTTTCCGGGGATTTGTTTCCGTAGGGAACCCGGGCCGTATCCCCAAAGTAGAGGATGTCCTGCGCTGGCATGCGGCGCCGGATCTCGGCCACCACCGTGAGCCCTCCGACCCCCGAGTCGAAGACTCCGATGGGGCCCCCGGGGCCCTTCATTGGGCATCTCCCGCCGCGCCCGCCGATCCGGCCACGAGCCTGGGCTCGGGCGGTAGGGAACGGCTCAGGTCGAGATGGCCCAAAAGGGTGTCCACTTCCTGCCCGTCCACGAGGATCCGCACACTTTTCACATCTGGAAAGTTGTAGGTGAGCGTCTGGACGATGCCGTAGACGCGGGCCGTTTCCGTGGCTGATCCTCCCCCTGATTTCACGGGGCCCGTGAGGTCCACCACCGCCTCCGACCCCACGAGAAACAAGGCGCGCAGGGTGCTGTGTTCGAGGAAGGGCTGGACCTGGCCGTCACCGGGCGGACCCGCCAGATAGCGCTGGATGAGCGCCGCCATGTCCTGCTGCGGCGAACCCGTGGCGGGCACGACCACGGGACACGGGGCCAGGAGCATATCATCGGCCTCAGGGTAGAACAGGGTGCGGGGAGCCGTGACGGTCTGGGCGGCCGGCGCGGCCGCCTGTTCGGCGCCCGGCGGGGGCGCCTTGGGCGCCTCGCGGCATGAAGCCAGAAGGGCGCAGAGGGCCGCCGTCAGGAGGATGACTTCAGCTCGCCGGCGGGGGCGTTTGAGGTTTGTCATAGCGAGCCTTGAAGGCGAGGATGGATTGGGTCAGTCCCTGGGCCACTTGGTCCTGGAAGGCAGAGTCTGTGAGGCGCTTGCTCTCGTCGGGGTTGGACAGGAAGGCCACCTCCACGAGGACGGCGGGCATCTGGGCCCCTTCCAGCACCACGAAGGGTGCCTGGCGTACGCCCCGGTCGGCGGTTCCCAATAGGGTGTTGAACTCTTGCTGGATGGTTTCCGCCAGGACCGAGCTCTCCACGATGTAAGATGTCTGAGCCATCTCCCAGAGAACCAGGTTCAGACCGCTGTCCGCCGTGGCGCCAGAAGCCGCCCCCTCCGTGTTCTCCTTGGCGGCGAGCTGGTTGGACCAGAGGTCCGTGGCGTTCCGGCTGAGAAAGTAGGTTTCCGTGCCCCGGGCCGAGGCCGCGGGGGAGGAGTTCAAATGGATGGAGAGGAAGAGGTCGGCCCGGTTGTAGTTGGCGATGGCCGTACGCTGGACGAGGGGGACTTGAGTATCCGTGCTCCGGGTGAGGATGACCTTCAATCCCGCTTTCTCCAGCATGGCCGCTGTTTTCTGCGCCAGAATCAGGGTCAGGTCCTTCTCCTGAAGGCCTCCGTCCGTGGTGGCCCCCGTATCACTTCCCCCGTGGCCTGGATCCAGAACAACCGTGTCGAAGGCCGCGGTCTTTTTGGGAGGCCCGCCTGGAACGGCTCCAGCATCCGCGGTCTCGGGAGCCGCCGGGACGTTCTCGGGCGGCGGCGGGTTGACGCGTTGACCCTCGCCCTTGAAGAGGAGAACCAGCCGGTCCGGGCCGCGAAGCTTGAGCGATTCGAGCCGCTTGAACCCGGGCCCCAGGGCGGCCTTGAGGGTTCTCCCGCCCTGGTTGAAGGCGATGCCGTCCACGATGCCCGCGCCCACGTCCTGCAGTCGCCCTGTCAGTCCGCCCTGGGCAAGGGTGACGACGATTTCCTTGGTCCCCTGCGCCACGTCCGCCAGAACCGCGTCCTTGCCGGTGAGGGTAAGACGCACCGAGTCCGACGTAACTTCCGCCTCCACCGAGACGGACGCTCCCTTCGGAGCCTGGGCCTCCCTCGGTTCGGGCTTCGCCTCACCCTTGGGAGGGACCTTGCCTTCGGCGAGCGGGGCCTTGGCTTCCGCCCCTCGCACCACCACCGGGCCGCCCAGGATCTGAGGAAGAACGGCCGTGAGGAACTCCGTGGGAAGCCAGAGGCACCCTTCGATCACGGCGGGTGATTCCTGAAGGCGGACGATCTTTCCATCCACGGAGGCCAGAGCCGAAGCCGTGGAAATGAGCGTCCGCTTGCCGCGAAGAGTCAGGACCGGATAATGCGACACGGGGTCCTTCCCGAGGGACCCCTTGAGGGCGGCTGCGAGATCTTCCGCGCAGAAGCCGGTCTGCCCTCCTCGGAAGCGATCCTTGAGCGAGAAGGTTCCCTGCGGGCCCGTCACGTCCATGGCCGGCGCCGTGAGGGCCAGCGCGAACGCAAGCGCCGCCAACCATCCTATGGGTTTCAAGCGGTCGAGCCCCTTTCCTCCCGCGCGGGGAGCGCTCAGTCCCGGGACCCGCCACGAGGATCCCGAAGCCTCGTGGATTGTACCTGCTGGCCGTCTGATTTTCAAGGTGAGACCGGGCCTGGCGAAGGCGCGAGGCTAAGGTGTCTTGACCGCCCGTCACGGCTTCGGCTAGAATGAGGTTTCGAGCGGGCGTAGCTCAGTTGGTAGAGCGCGAGCTTCCCAAGCTTGAGGTCGGGGGTTCGAGACCCCTCGCCCGCTCCAAGAACTTCCTCCCACCGGAGAAGCGATTTGGGTTTCTTTAAGCGAGCACCCGCCCCGCCTCCTCCTAAGACGGTGATCGGCCCCAAGACCACGCTGAAGGGCGCCCTGTCCTCGCGCCAGGACGTGGAAGTGCTGGGCGCGGTGGAGGGCCCTGTTCGCTGCAAGGCGACCATCTTCGTGATGGCGGAGGGACAGGTGCAGGGTGAGATGGCCTGCGTAACGCTCTCTTGCGAGGGATCTGCCTCGGGCAAGGCGGAAGTGTCCGGGCTGTCTGCCTTCGGTGAAACGGCCACATGGGACGGAGATCTCTCCACCGCCCGGCTCGCGGTGAGCAAGGGCGCCCGCCTGACCGGCACGATCAAAGCGCTCACGACCAAGCCATGATCTATTACGCCATCACGGACCGCGCCCTTGCCGAGGGCGGCGATCTCCTCCTTCAGGCCTCGCGGCTGATCCGCGCCGGCGTTGACTGGGTGCAGGTGAGGGAGAAGAACCTGCCGGACCGGACCCTCGTGGCGGCCCTCAAAATGCTCGCCCCCGAAGCACGGCGGTTCGGCGTCCGGCTTCTGGTGAATGGACGTCTCGACTTGGCGCTCGCCTCAGGGGCCTCGGGCGTTCACCTGCCTTCCGATGGCATTCCCACGGCTCGCGTCCGGGCCCTCCTTCCGCGCCCCTTTTTGGTCCTGCGGAGCTGCCACCGCGCGGAGGAGGTCCTTCGGGCCGCCGAGGAAGGGGCCGACGCTGTCACGCTGGGCCCCGTCTTCGCCACGCCGTCCAAGGCGCCGTTCGGCGCACCCATGGGCCTGGAAGCCTTCAATAAAACCTGCGCCCGAAGCCCAATCCCCGTCCTGGGACTGGGCGGGATCGGCGCGGGCAACCTCGCCGGGGTGGTAGCCGCCGGTGCCGCCGGCGTGGCCGCCATCCGGCTCTTCTGCGGCATGGCCAACCCCATGAAGGACATCCCCGCCCTCAAGGCGGCTCTCGCCTCGGGACGCCGAGAACCGGGCACCTGAGCTGGGGCAATATTTTTGACCGGCGCCAGGTTTTTCACTATGATTCGGGGTGGCGCGACGGGGCACTGTCCTTGAAGCGCCTTGGAGGAGAGCGGTTATGAAGGTCAAGTGGACCGTTGGGCTGATCATCGTCGCCGGGGCTCTGGCCCTGTTCTTCCTGTCGAGCACGGGCAACAGCAAGCCCGTTTATTACTACAGCCCCACCGAATTTCACGCGGACTCGGCGAAGCAGAAGGATAGGGTCAAGCTCAAAGGCATCATTCAGCCGGGCTCCGTAAAGACGTCCCAGAATCACCTGGACCTCTGGTTCAACGTCCAGGACGAGAAGGACCCGTCCAAGACCATTCCCGTCCATTACCAGGGAGCCATACCCGACGCCTTTCAGGAGGGCCTCCAGATCGTCGTGGACGGCCGGATGGACGGGCAGGGCACCTTCCAGGGGCGGGAACTCATCGTGAAGTGCCCTTCCAAGTACGAATCCAAGGGCAAGGCTCCAGGCGCGGCGGGGGACGGGAAAGGGAGCAATGAATAGTATCGGCAACTACGCCCTCTTCATCGCCCACGGGTTGGCCATCTGGGGCCTGGCAGCCTCCTTCATGGCCTACCGGTCGCGGGATGGGAGATACCTCGATAGCGTCATACGATCCATTTACGGGATCTGCGGGCTCGTGGTGCTAGCCGTCCTCGCTCTGGTGTCCGCCCTTGTGCGCAACGACTTCACGGTGAAGTACGTGTGGGAGTACTCACGGCGAAGCCAGCCCGCGGTGTACAAGGTGACGGCCCTGTGGGGGGGCATGAGCGGTTCCATGCTTTTCTGGTGCATGCTCCTGGCCGTCTTCTCCGCCCTCGCGGTGACTCTCAACCGGCGAAATAACCTCAGGCTCCTACCCTTCACGAGCTTTCTCCTCCTGCTGACCCTCGGCTTTTTTCTCTTCCTGCTCAACTTCAAAATCAACCCCTTTGAGCCTCTCAAGGACGGCGCGGGCCAGCTCCTCTCCACCTATTCTCCTCAGGCCCTCAAGGACGTGGACGGCAACGGGCTCAACCCCCTCCTGCAAAATGTTTACATGGCCATCCATCCTCCCATGCTCTACCTGGGCTACGTGGGGTTCACCATCCCCTTCGCGTTCATCGTGGGCGCCCTGGCCCACCGCGAGCGCAACACCTTTTGGATGAAGTCGGCCCGCAATTGGGCCATGTTTTCGTGGCTGACCTTGGGCATCGGCATCCTCTTGGGCGGCTTCTGGGCCTATATCGAGCTGGGATGGGGCGGCTACTGGGCCTGGGACCCAGTGGAAAACGCCTCCTTCATGCCATGGCTCACGGGGACGGCGTTCCTCCACTCCTTCCTCATGCAGGAAAAGAGGGGCATCTACCGGTTCTGGAATGTGGCCTTCATCGTCACGACCTTCCTTCTGTCCATCTACGGGACCTTCCTCACCCGCTCGGGCATCCTCCAATCGGTGCACGCCTTCGGCCAGGAAGACCCCTCCGTTCCCGTCTATCTGCGCCTGAGCACCATTTTCCTGGGCTTCATGGCCCTCATGCTGGTGGTGAGCGCCCTCTTCATCTGGCGCAGGCGCGCCCTCCTCCAGAGTGGCCAGACACTTGAATCGGCGGGGAGCAGGGAAGCCCTCTTCTTCTACGGCAACCTCCTCATGGCCTTCTTCACCTTCGTGGTGGTCTTCGGCGTGAGCAGCCCCATCTTCTACAGGATGATCACCCACAAGGAGCTGAGCCACGGGCCCGAGTTTTACAACCCACGCGTTTTGCCCATCGCCCTGGCCATCCTTTTGGTCATGGGGCTGGCCTCCGTGGCGCCGTGGCGGCGCGGAGGGTGGGAGAACTACAGGAAACAGCTCTTCATCCCCTTCCTGGCGGGCCTCTCGGCCCTGGCCGCGTCGATCGCGGCGTTCTTCACGGGAGGAAGCCTGTCCACCCAGGACTTTTCCGGAAGACCCTTGACCTACATCTATCTCTTCGCTTGCGTGGGCCTCTCGTTTTTCGTGGCGGCCATCATCGTAGAGGAGTACGTGCGCACCGTGCGGCACGCCTCGTCCCGCGGGCTTCCGGCCCCGCGCGCCATGGCGGCCCCCTTCCTGGAGAATCCCAGACGCTACGGCGGCTATCTCGTGCACGCCGGCATCATCTGCCTCTTCCTGGGGATCGCTTTCTCCTCCACCTTCCAGACCCAGTACCAAGAATCCATGCGGCCTGGCGATGCCGTCCGCTTCGGTCCCTACACGGTTAGGATGGAGCGGCTCGAACACGATAGCCTCGACACGAATTTCAGGTCCGTCAACGAGAAGCGGATCTGGGCCGACCTCCTCGTCTATCGCGGCGACAAGATGGTGGCGTACCTCCAGCCCATGCGCGTCTTCTACGCGAGCAACCCTGAACAGCCCACCTACGAAGTAGCCATCCACTCCCGGCCCATGCGCGACTTCTACACCCTCCTGGCGGGCTACGACCTGAAAGATAACAGCGCCGTCATCGGGGCCTTCGTGAATCCCATGGTGGCTTGGCTTTGGCTGGGAGGATTATTTATACTCTTGGGGGGCCTCACGGCTCTTGTTCCCATGAGGAGGGTCTGATGTTGGCCACCCTTGTCAGCCTGGCAGGAGCCCTTCTGATTTTCATTTGGGTCCTCGCGCCCATGTTTGGTCCCCCTCGTGAAATCGTCCAGACAAGGCCCACGGGTGAAGCGGAGGCCGCCGTTTCCAAATCGATGCAGGAGCTGAGGACGGACCTGGACCTGGATAAGATCCACCAGGACGACCTGGATCACATCAAAGCGTTCCTCGAAGACGAGTCGTCTAAGTAAGCGCCGGCCGTGCAACCCCATATCGCGTGGACACCGACCCACAGCTTGCAGCTTCTGGACCAGCGGGCCCTGCCGATGCAGACGGTATATCTGGACTACCGGTCTGCCCCAGACGTGGCCCAGGCCATCCGGGATATGGTCGTACGCGGGGCGCCCGCCATCGGAATCACCGCAGCCTATGGCATGGCTCTTTCAGGGGCCGCCGCCGGGCGGTCGGCCAGCCGCAAGGCCTTTCTCAAAGCCGTTCGGGCCGACGCGGCCTGCCTCAAGGCTGCGCGGCCCACGGCCATCAACCTGGAATGGGCCGTGGATCTGCTTCTCAGACTGGCGGTGGACCTGTGCCAGAACGGCGCGGGACCCGAGGACGTGGCCGATGCCATGCTGGAGGAGGCCTTCCGGATCCACCGCGAAGACGTGGCATCGTGCCGGGCCATAGGCCGTCATGGCCTCTCCTACGTTCCCCACGGGGCGTCCATCTTGACCCATTGCAACGCCGGCGCGCTGGCCACGGGCGGATACGGCACGGCCTTGGGCGTGGTGAGGGCGGCCCAGGAGGCATCGCGGCTAAACATGGTCTACGCGGACGAAACCCGGCCCTTCCTCCAAGGATCCCGCCTCACGGCCTGGGAGCTGAGCGAGGACGGAATTCCCGTAACCCTCATCTGCGACAACATGGCGGGGGCCCTCATGAGCCAGCGGAAGGTGGACCTCGTGGTGGTGGGAGCCGACCGCATCGCCGCCAACGGGGACGCGGCCAATAAGATCGGAACCTTTTCCCTTGCGGTTCTCGCCGCCCATCACCATGTCCCGTTCTACGTGGCTGCACCGAGGAGCACCTTCGACCCCGGGGCCCCCGACGGCGATGCCATTCCCATCGAGGAGCGTTCGCAGGATGAAGTCCTCTCCTTCGCCGGCACGCGCGTCGCGCCTGCCGGTGTGGGGGCCCGCAACCCCGCTTTCGACGTGACCCCTCACGGCCTCATTCACGCCATCATCACGGAAGATGGCCCCGTCGAGCCCGTGGACCATGAAACAGTATCCCGCTTTCTTGCCCGGGGCCTTCCGTGACCGTTCTGCTGGCCGTGGAGACGTCGTGCGACGACACTTCCGCGGCTGTCCTCACAGGGGACGGGCGCGTCCTATCCTCCGTCGTTGCTTCTCAAGACGCCGTTCACGCCCCCTATGGCGGCGTGGTCCCAGAGCTAGCGAGCCGCCAGCACCTGGCCAACCTTCCCCGAACGGTGGAGTCGGCCCTGCGCGCGGCAGGCGTCTCGGAGCGTGACGTCACCGCCATCGCCGTCACCTGCGGCCCAGGCCTTCAGGGAAGCCTTCTGGTGGGAGTGTCCTACGCCAAAGCCATGGCCTGGGCCCTGGGTGTCCCCCTCTACGGCGTCAACCACGTGGAGGCGCACCTCCGCTCCGCCTGGATGGAAGCTCCCGACCTTCCCTACCCCAGCCTCGGCCTCGTGGTCTCCGGCGGACACTCACACGTCTTTCTGTGCAGGAGCCCTCACGAGGTGACTCTCGTGGCAGCCACCCGCGACGACGCGGCGGGCGAGGCCCTGGACAAGCTCGGCAAGCGTCTCGGACTCCCCTACCCGGCGGGTCCCTTCATGGACCGGCTCGCCACCCGGGGCAACCCCAAGGCTGTCGTCTTCACGCTTCCCAGAATGTCCTCGGGCTCCCTGGACTACTCCTTCTCGGGCCTGAAGACCGCCGCCCTTCACTACATGAACCTCAGGGGCCTCGAAATTCAGGCCGGCGCGGACCCCGAACACCTGCCGCCCTGGGCCTACGACCTCATCGCCTCCTATCAAAAGCGAGTGGTCGACCACCTCATGCAAGTCCTCAAGAAGACGGCCCTGGCCTTGCGGCCCCGATCCATCACGATCGCGGGGGGCGTGGCGTGCAATAGCCACCTCCGCACCCGGCTTCAGGCTTTCGGCAAAGAACTCGGCGTCAGGACTGCCTTTCCCCGGCCAGCCTACTGCACCGACAACGCGGCCATGGTGGGATTCCAGGCCCTTCCCCTCCCGCAAGCAGCCCCGCCTCCCGGAGAGCTAGACGCCTTTCCTACGGCCATCTGGACTAGAATGTCCCTGGAGGTGAACTCCCCATGCCGAGCAAGATGACCGAGAAGGAACTTGATGCCGCGCTGAGCGCCTTGCCAGGATGGAGTGTCGAGGAGGGCAGCCTTGTCCGGCGATTCCCCTTCCGTTCCTACATGGATGGCATACGGTTTGTGGAAATGGTGGCCGTGGCCGCCGAGGCCAGGGATCACCACCCCGATCTTCTGGTCCGCTACTCCGACGTCACGGTGTTCCTTCGCACCCACTCCGCTGACGGCCTCACGGCGAGGGATGTGGACTCGGCCAAGGATATCTCACGAATCGCCACCCAGTTCGCAGGCACGTAGAGCGGGCTGGCCTTCGAAACCATCCCCTCACCTATGGCAGCTCTTGAGTTGACAGCAAGGTCCATTTCGTGGATAATTTCCGCTTCGGACCGCTAGCTCAATCGGTAGAGCAGCGGACTCTTAATCCGTTGGTTCGGGGTTCGAGTCCCTGGCGGTCCACCAAAACTCGAACGGGGGGCGAGAGCCCCTCGTTTTTCGTGATGCCATCCTCCACAAATCTGACCAGGGACGAGAAGGGCGGGAAACCCGCTGGCGGCGTTGCGAGAACGCGAGCGCGGAGCGAGCGTTCGCAGGTACGCCGCCAAGGGAGGGCCCCGCCCCGGGAACCGTGGGCGGCCTTGAAACGCACGCCGCCGAACTCCGGCGGCGGCGAGGCTTCTAGGCCGCGCAGGTTCGAGTCCCTGCCGGTCCACCCAAACTCGAACGGGGGGAAACCCCCGCATTCTCATTGCTCGCGGCACCCGGTGAGGACGGCAAGAAGCGAGGAGCCGAGGGAGCAGTCTCAATCGCCGTCCCAGCTCCCGTCTCCTGCCCCCCTGTCCCTTCTTTCCGACTTCCGACTTCCGACTTCCGAATTCCGACTTTCCCCTCCGCCTTGCTCCCGAGCGCCACAGGCGGTAGAATACTCGCCATGTCTAGAGTCGGGGAACGCCTCAGGGCCCTATCAAAATTCGCTGCCAAGGGAATCCTTTTCATGGGATCCTCGCTGGCCTTGGCGATCCTCGTCTTCCACTTCCTGTTCCAGCCCTTCCAAGTGGCGGGGCTCAGTATGTCTCCTTCCCTGAGCGATAAGGACTACCTTCTCGTGGACCGGGTTTTTTTCAGGGGCTCGGGTCTCCATCGAGGCGATCTGGTGGTGTTCCATGTGGGCAACGACCCGCGGTTCCTCGTAAAGCGGGTCGTGGGCATGCCGGGCGAGTCGGTGGCCTCTCGCGGGGATATCCTGACCATCAACGGCAAGCCCCTCTCCGGAAACGACGGCGTAATAGCCAAATATCCCGATTTTGGTCCCGTGCAGGTTCCGGAGGGCTCCTATTTCTGCCTGGGGGATAACCCCGCCGTGAGCCTGGACAGCCGGATGTTTGGCCCCGTCAAGAAGGACCAGATTTACGGCAGGCCCTTTTTCCGCTATCTTCCGCTGGCCCGTTCCGGTTTTCTCTCGGATACGGGCCATGGCGGATGACCACCAGGGGGTAAGCGCCACATGAGCGTGCCCGCCGTGCCAATCCAGGGGGATTTCAACGAGCTCGGCCTCCCGGAAATCCTGGACTACCTCCGGACCACCGGCAAGACGGGGGTTCTCCTCGTGAGAAACGGCTCCGTGACTAAGACCCTCCATTTCAAGCGTGGCCTGGTCGTGTTCGCCTCTTCCAACCTTCCCAAGGAGCGCTTCGGAGAAATGCTCCTGAAGGAGGGCAAGATCACCGCCGAACAATTCGAAGCGGCGGGCAAGCTCGTCACCCGGGGCAAACGCCTTGGCAAAATCCTCGTGGAGCTCCAGGCCATCAGCCCCAAAGACCTTTGGAACGAGGTTCGGCATCAAGTCCAGGAGATCGCCTACAGCGTCCTCGGGTGGGACTCGGGCTCCTTCCATTTTTTGGAGGGGGAGGAGCGCACGGGCGAAAACATCACGACCTCGCTGACGGTGCCCGAAATTCTCCTGGAGGGCCTCAGGCGCATCAAGGACCCGGCCCTTTTCCAGCGGCGTATTCCCTCCAGGGACATCGTCTTCGAGCGGGTTCTTCCCGCCAACCGCCCCACGGGCCTGCACATCGAGGAATACGAGAGGCACGTTTTTCATCTGGTGGACGGCAACCGGAGCGTCCAAGAGATCAGCGACTTGAGCGAAATCGGCGAATTTGAAACCCTTAAGACCCTCCTCATCTTCTTCACCATAGGCTTTCTGCACGTTCGGCGCCGCAAGGATCACTTTGCCGAAGAGCAGAAAGAAATGACCGAATTGAGGGAACTGATAAAGAATTACAATGAGATGTTCACGTTCCTCTATCACTACCTTTTGCGGGAAGTGGGACCCATCGCCGAGAACATCCTGGACAAGTACCTGGGGCGCCTCAAGACGCTCCAGCCCGAAATCTTTTCCCGGGTGACTCTGCGCAGCAACGGCGCCCTTTCCGAAGAGCGCATCCTGGAGAACCTCAAAGCTCTCAAGGGGGCACGGCGGGCGGCCCTCGTGGATGCATTGAACGAGTACCTTTACTCTGCGCTCCTGGCCATCCGCCGAACCTTGGGCGCGGACCATGAGCAGCGGGTCCTGCAGACCCTCCGGAGCACCCGGAAGGACCTCTTCCATGAGGCCCCCTGACGGGCCAATCGAATCCTGTCCGTGTCTCGCGATCCTCGGGCCTACCGCCTCGGGCAAGAGCCGCTTCGCCCTGGAGGTAGCCCTTCGCTTCGGCGGGGAGATCGTGTCCTGCGACTCCATGGCCGTCTATCGAGGCATGGACATAGGGACGGATAAGCCCTCTTGGGAGAACCGGGCCCGCATCCCTCACCATTGCCTCGACGTGGCGGAGCCGGGAACCTATTTTTCCGCTGGGGCTTTCCGCGAGGCGGCCTTGTCCGCCATCCGAGAGATCTCGGCCCGGGGCCGCCTCTGCATCATCGTGGGCGGAACGGGACTTTACTACCGCGCCCTCACCCAGGGCCTCGTGGACCTGCCCCCACGAAATGAGCCCCTGCGCCACCGCCTCCAGGAACGCGCTGCGCACAAGGGCGCCGAATCGCTTCACCGCCTTCTAACCAAGCTGGATCCAGCTTCCGCGTCCCGAATCCCCTCCGCCGATACGCTGCGCACGATCCGGGCCCTCGAGGTGCGTATCCTGACGGGTGAGCCCCTCTCCCGAGTGATCGAAGCCCAGCCCTTCCGCCGGATGGGACCGGAGGGGATGCTGAGGGTGGGTATCACCGGCCCCCGCGACCTCCTTTACGCCAAGATCGAAAGGAGGGTTGACGCCATGGTGGGCGGAGGCCTTCTCGAAGAAGTGGAAAGGCTCTTGCGGGCGGGGCTGCTGAAGGGACCAGCCCGCAAAGCCATTGGCTACGGAGAGTTGGCCGACCACTTGGAGGGCCGCTGTTCCCTGGGTGAGGCGGTGGAACGGGTCAAGCTCCGGTCCAGGCATCTCGCCAAGAGGCAGATCACTTGGTTCGGGAAGGAAATGGGCCTTCAGTGGTATAGTATAGGTAAGGAGGCGTGGTCAAACGATGCAATCCAATTCATTCAAAGATGGCACGAAAAAGCCCAGCCCAACCCATGAGATCAACATCCAGAACCAGATCCTCAACTTCGTCCGGAAGGACCGCGCCCTCATCACGATCTTCCTCGTGAGCGGCAAGAAGTTCGTGGGACAGGTGCTGGGGTTCGACCGTTACACGATTCACATCCGCGGCCGCGACTACGACCAGATCGTCTTCAAGCACGCCATCACGAATATCTCGGTGCCCAGGCACATCATGCAGAAGATGCAGGGCGCCGAGGGTGACTTCGAAGGCGAGCCGCCGGCAGAGTTGCCACCCGAGGGCGACGACGCGGGCGCGCCTGACGAGGGCGGACCGGTGTGACGGGGCGTCGGCGGGGCCCCGTGGGGTCCCGCCCGAGCACGGCTGAGGCATAAGGGTGAGGGGGGGGCACGATGGAGACGAGCGTCCTTCGCAGCGTTCCGCTTTTCGCAGGCCTGAGCCAGAAGCACCTCGAAAGTATTCTCGCCGTATCGCAGACCCAGGTCTTCCCCAAAGAAACCCTCCTCTTCAGGCAGGGCGACCGGGGTGAGTCCCTGTTTCTCGTCCTGTCCGGGCGAGTGAAGGCCGTCCTCCTGGCGGAAGATGGGCGGGAGCTCATTCTGGCCGTTTTCGGCCCGGGCGAAATTTTCGGCGAAATGGCCCTCTTCGACCCGGACGAGCGGCGTACAGCCACCGTCGTCACGGTCGAGCCCGTTTCTCTCTTTACCCTCTCGGGCAAAGAGTTCATGGCGATGCTGTCGAACCACCCCGCCATCGCCCAGAGCCTCCTGCGCACCCTCACCCAGCGGCTCAAGGAATCATCCAGCCGGATCGCCAACTTGATCTTCCTGGACACCTACAGCCGCGTGGGCACCTACCTGGTGAAGATGGCCGAAGAGCAGGGCCGGAGACTGGCGGATGGGTCCCTCGTGCTCACGAGGCCCCCCCAGCAGGACATCGCAGACTACATCGGCTCCAGCCGGGAAACCGTGAGCCGGGCCTTGAAGGAGCTGGAACACCAGGGGCTCATCCGGGTCATCGGCAAAAAAGTCATCCTCCACCGAATCAAAGCGTGACTGCCGTCACAAGTCCGGTCCTTTTCCCTTGGCTCCGCCTATGGCCGTGCTAGCATGGCACCAGGATGAGAAAGGAGAACGCCATGGCCTCTTCGCGCTTCTGGAGATTCGCGGCCCTGGGCGGCGTCCTGGCCCTCGCCGTCTTGGCTCAACGGGGCCCTTACCAGCCTTATCTGGAAAAGCTCACGGAGGGCGCGGTCAATTGGGACGAGGGATGGATCCGCGCTGACGTCTCCGTGCCACTCGCCACGGGCATGCCCGCAGCTCAGGCGCAGGTGGACGCTCACCGCGTGGCCATGATGAAAGCGCAGGCCTCCGCCCTGCGCATCGCCATGCGCCTGCCCGTGAACAGCGAGCAGCGACTCGAAGCGTTCGAGGCCTTGAGGATACGCGTGAAGGGCATCGTGGCCGGCGGGGAGATTCTTTCGGAAGGCCTCCGGGGCCCTGCGTACGCTTTGTCCCTCCGCGTGCCCATCAACGGCGTAAAGGGCCTCGCCGCGGAGATCACGAAGGTAACCCTGCCCCCTCCTGAACCCAAACCGGCGCCCAAGATCATAGCCTCCAAGCCGGCGCCCCAGGCCTCCCGCGGCGCCCCGGCGCCTCCATCCTCCTCCCTGGCCTCCTTTGCCTCCGTGACGGTGGACGGGATGGAGGCGGGGATTAAGCCGGCCATCCAGCCCCGCATCCTGGACCCTGAGGGCCGAGAGGTTTACTCCGCCAAAACGGTGAACCCGCATGTGGCGAAGGAATCCATGCTCGCCCGCTACGTGACGCCGTCAGGAACCGGCGAAGGAACGCCCTCCTCGTGGAGCGGCCCCCGGGACTTGACGAATCTGCCTCTCGCCCTCGTGAGCCCTCCATGGCGCCTCTTTGCTCAGCGGGCCCCTTCAGCCCGGCCGCGGGGCCAGGACCAGAGCCTGCACGTCACCGCGATCTCGGCTTCGGGCCCCCTCAAAGCGGACATCGTGGTGACCGAGGAGACGGCCAAGAAGCTGCGGGAGGCCGAAGCATCGTCCGGGGTTCTGGCGGAGGGCAAAGTCGTGGTCGTGGTCCGCGCCGACGTGGGCGGCGTGGAAAGCCGCTTCCGCGGCCCGGCGGCTGTAGCGGCGCCCGAACTCGCCCGCAGGTAAGGGGGGATCATGAGGCCCAGCCGCGCCCGAACGCGCCCATGGCAGGCAGGCCTTCTCCTGGGATTGGCCTTGGGCCTAGCCGTGGCGCTCCCCTTGGGCCTCGGAGCTGCGGCTTCGCTGGAAGGCCCCGTCTACGACCTCCTCCTCCGCTCCAGGCCGGCCAGCGCCGACCCCAGGATCCTGTTGGTGGGCATGGACGACGACACCTTCAACGCCCTCGGGGGCCGGGCACCCACTCGCCCCGAGATCGCCATGGCCGTGAAGCGCCTTTGGGATGGGGGCGTCAGCCTCATCGCCCTGGACCTTCTCTTCACCAGCCCCCGGAGCGAGGCGGAGGACGAGCCCCTCCAAGGGGCCCTCGCCACGGCGGACACGGTGCTGGCCGCCAACCCCGCCGCAGGTGCCAGGCCCATCCCCCGGTTCGCACGGCAGGCCGTCGGCCTGGGCTCCGTGGACTTGATGACGGACCGGGACGGCGTCCTGCGCCGTCTCCCGCCCCCGTACCTTGCTCCGTCGGAGGGAGGCTTGTCCGTAACGGACCTACCCTTCGCCCTTGCCTGCGCCCGCCAGATATGGTTTCCCGGAGGAACGGGGCCGGTGAAGTTGGAAGGGACCACCCTTTGGCTGGGAACCCACGCCTATCCTCTGGACCGGACCGGCTGGCTCATCCCCTTCTGCGGAGGCGACGGTACCCTGCCCCGCCTCTCGTTCAAGGACCTCCTCGCCGGCGGCGCCCCCCTTCCCGGTCTCAAAGGGAAAATCGTCCTTATCGGGTCCACCCGTCCGAGCGTGCACGATTACTTTTCCGTGCCCTACCCCGCGCATAGCCTGGCCATCAAGGGCTTCCAGACCATGACGACCCACACCATGGCCGGGGTAGAGGTCCACGGACAGGCACTCTCGGCTCTTCTCAAGGGAGAGGCGATTCACCCGCTGCCGGGCACAGCAAGGGCGGCCCTCTTTCTCGTGTTGGCGGCCCTGGCGACCGTCCTCACCATGTTCCCCCTCAAGCCCGCCCTGTCCCTGTCCATCTGGCTCGCCTTCGGCTTGGTCATCCTGGGAGGCGCCCTCCTAGCTATTCGCCACGGCCTGGCTCTGCCCCTCCTGGCCCTCTCCCTCTGCTGGCTCGCCTATACGGGAGCCTCCTTCTCCTACCACCGCTATCGCGATTTTCAAGAGAAGCGGGCCGTCCAGCGCCTCTTCGCCCGGTACGTGTCGCCCAACGTGGCCAAGGAGCTCCTCGCCAATCCGGACCTGGTCCACCTGGGAGGACGGCGCAAGGAGCTGACCATTCTCTTCTCCGACATCCGGGGCTTCACCCATCTCTCGGAACGCCTCCCTCCGGAGCAGGTCAGCGCCCTCTTGAACGAATACTTCACCGCCATGACGCAGGTGCTCTTTCGCTTCGACGGCACCCTGGACAAGTTCATCGGAGACGCCATCCTCGCCTTCTTCGGCGATCCCCTGGACCAGCCCGATCAGGCGGCCAGGTCCATGGCCTGCGCGGTGGCCATGCAGGAGGAGGCGGCGGCCCTGCGCGCACGATTCGAAGGAGAGGGCAAACCGCCCCTTCACATCGGCATCGCCGTCCACGCGGGGCCAGCCGTGGTGGGCAACAACGGCTCCGAGACAAACTTTCTCTACACCGTCATCGGAGATACGGTTAACCTGGCCGCGCGGCTTCAAGGGCTTGCGGTGCGAGACGACGTCATCACCACCATTTCCACCGCCGCGCGCATCCCCGGCTTCGAGGACACCTATGCGGTGGAACGCCTCGATCCGGTGATGGTTAAAGGCAAGTCTGAACCCGTCCCCATCCTCCGGGTTCTGGGAAGAGCACGAACATGAGAAGGAGAAGGACCATGAGAGGGATAGCCATTTCACTATTCGCCGCCCTGGCCGCCCTGCTGGCCGTGGCCGCCCCGGCCCAGCAGATCGTCACCACCACGGGAACGGCGGCAATCTTGAACGGGGACGCGGCTCAGGCCCGCGACCGGGCCGTGGAAAGCGCCTTGCGCGCCGCCGTGGAGCAGGTCGTGGGTACCATGGTGGACTCGGAGAGCCTGGTGCAGAACAACCAGCTCCTCTCCGACAAAATCTACACCCAGACCACGGGCTACATCTCCACCTACAAGGTGACGCACGAGAAGGCCGACCCGGAGACCAACATCTATGCCGTCACCCTGGACGCGGCCGTCAAGGAAGGCAACCTCCAGGACGATCTGGGATCCATGGGCCTCCTGCTCAGGCGCATGAAGATGCCGCGCGTGGCCGTCGCCCTGACCGAAGATGGAGATACGGCGTCGGGCCAGCTTCTTCGCATGCTCAAGGACAAGGGGTTCCTCGTGGTGGACACGGGGTCCAAGGAGCCTCAGGGAGGATTCTCTGGCATGTCGGAGACGGGCCAGGCGGACCTCATGAAAACCTACGGTGCGGAGGTGGTGATCCTGGGCTCGGCGCGGGGCCGGGCGGGAGCCAGCGTGGGCAACTCCAGCATGATCTCCTACCAGGCCAACGTCGCGCTCAAGGCCCTCAAGACCGATTCCAAGGAAGTCCTGGGCACGGCCACGGGCAGCGGAACCGCGGTCCACGTGGGGGACGCCGGGCTCGCTCAGGCCCTCAAGGAGGCCACGACCCTCGCTGGCAACGACCTCCTCAGGCAGATCACCAAGCAGTGGTCCAAGGAGGCCTCCTCCACGCGCATCCTGGCCCTCGAACTGCGCGGGGCGGGTGCCGGGGAGGCGGAGCGGTTCGCCCAAAAGCTCCGCAAGCAGGGACGGGGTGTCCAGGATGTCGTGGTCCGCCAGGCCTCGGGCGGCGAAGCAACGCTCAACGTCTCCATGCAGGGAGACGCATCGGACCTGGCCCAGGAGGTGGGCAAGCTCTTCCCTGGATGGCACATCCTGGACAAGAGCGCGAACCGTTTGACAGTCTCCAAGTGAGCGGGATATCTTAACCCGCACGGGAGGTCACCCCATGAAACGTCTACTCATCGGTATCTTGGCGATCCTCGGTATCCTCACGGTGACCGCGGCCTTCGCGCAGCAGAAGCCTCGTATCGCCGTCTTGAAGATCAAGAACAAGAGCGCCTACGGGGCCGACAGGATGGCCCGGGCCTGCGAAGACTGGCTCGTGGACGGGCTCGTGAAGACGGGCCAGTTCCGCGTCATCGAGCGCCAGGAACTGGAATCCATCCTCAACGAGCAGGGCTTCTCCCTTAGCGGCGCGGTGGACGACAAGACGGCCGTGGCCGCGGGCAAGATCCTGGGGTGCCAACTGGTGGTCCTGGGCGCCATCACGGATTTCTCGACGCACCGGTCTGGCGCCCACGGGGCCTTCGGCATCGGCTTCAACGTGGGGGTCACCAAGGCCGAGGGCACCCTCAACATCCGCCTGGTAAATACGACTACCGCCGAAATCATCTACACGGGATCGGAGAAGGGGGAGCACTCCTTTAGCAACGTGGACGTGGCGGGCTTCGGCGGCGGAGTGGACTGGGACGAATCCCAGGCGCGCCAAATCTTTGAACCCGCCGTGGAGCGCGCCGTGGCCGCCATCGCCAACAAGGTGGGCAGTATCAAGGACTCCCTCGGCTCCGTCGCCGTCTCCCGCGGCAAGGTGGCCAAGGTGAGCGACGGCAAGGTCTACGTGAGCATCGGAAGCACGGACGGCGTGCGGGAAGGCGATACCTACTCCCTCTACCGCCTCGGCGAGGAGATCACAGACCCCGACACGGGCAAGAAGCTCGGCCAGGAGAAAAGCAGGCTGGGCACGTTCACCGTAACCAAGGTGGTGGCCGAGCACCTCTCCATCGGCGTGACCGACAGCGGTGCGGTTCGCGTGGGCGATCTCATTGAAAAATAGCGCGGACGCGGCGCACGGGGGCGGGCACCTCGACCGTCCCCGTGGCCCCACGTCCCTCCTCCCTGGAGACAGCAGCCGGATGCCCTCTCTATGACCTTAGCGAACGTGCTGACCATGTTCAGAATGGCCATGATCCCCTTCTTCATCATGGCTATCGTCTACGGCCACCCGGTAGTGGCCCTGTGGGTCTTCCTCGGGGCGGGAATTACGGACGCCCTTGACGGGGCCATCGCCCGCTTCTTCAACCAGCGGTCTGCCCTGGGGGCATTCCTCGATCCAGCCGCCGACAAACTCATGCTCACCAGTGCCTTCGTGGTCCTCGCTCTGCCGGCTATGAATCTGGCCTACTCCATCCCCGTCTGGCTGCCCGTGCTCACCATCGCCCGTGACGTGGTCATCGTGCTGATCACGCTGATCCTGCACCTCACCTACGGCATCAAGAACTTCCCACCCACGATCCCGGGCAAGGCTACGACGCTCTTCCAGATCTCCTTTATCGTGGGCGTCCTCTTGAGAAACTCCTATGGATTGCCAGGTCCGCTTCTCGTGTTCCTCATGTGGAGCGTGGCGGGCCTTACGCTGGTTTCTGGCCTACACTACATTTGGAAGATGAGAGAGCTGATCAAGGGAGCCGCATGAAAAGCATCGCAGGATTCATTCTCGCCCTCGTGGCCTTGAGCTTCAGTACGGCCTGCTCGCGGGCCCAGGCCCCTCTGCCTCCACCGCCGCCCCAGGAACCGGCGGTGATCTTCCCCGACGGATTCGCCGTCCAGGTGGATCTTGCGACCACGCCGGAGCAGCAAGCCAAAGGCCTTATGTATGTGGATTACCTTCCGCCCGGCCGGGGCATGCTGTTTCTATTTCAGAACGATGAGCGGCGGCCCTTCTGGATGAAGAACTGCCTCATCGCCCTGGATCTGATCTGGCTGGACGAGCAGTTCCGCGTGGTGGACATAAGCCCGAACGTGCAGCCCTGCAAGGCGGACCCATGCCCTAATTTCTTTCCGTCCCGCGCCATCCGAAACGTCTTGGAGGTGCAGGCCGGCCTTTGCGCCGCGCACCATCTGGCCCCGGGCGACAAGCTCGTAGTGGTGGGCTTGCCCGCGACACAGGCGGCGGCACCAGGCGGGGCCGGCTGAGCCCATGGCGGAGAAGACGTTCATCGAGCCTGCCCGCCCCCAGCTTCACGTCTATACGGGCGAGGGCAAAGGCAAGACTACGGCCTGCGTGGGGCTTGCCATCCGCGCCCTCGGGGCGGGCATGGGCGTCTGGTTCATCCAGTTTGACAAGGGGTACAACGGCGTCAACGAGCACTACGCCGAGCGCCACATTCTCAGAACCATTCCAGGCCTTCGCCTGGACCCGACGGGATGTGAGAGGATTGAGCCCGACGGGCATTTTCGATTCGGCGTCACTGTCGAAGACAGGGCCGAGGCCCAACGCGGCCTCGCCTTGGCCCGGGACGCCGTGACCTCGGGCGGGGCTGGCTTGGTGATCCTCGACGAGATCCTGTCGGCCCAGCAGTACCACCTCATTACGGAGAGGGACATCCTGGACATCATCGGCCTGTGGCGCGGCACCCCCCGCTGCGAGCTGGTCCTGTCCGGCCGGACCCGCCTCCAGTCGGTCCTGGACGAGGCCGATCTCGTGACTGAAATGAGAAAAATCAAGCATTACTATGACGCAGGGCTCATAGCCCGGCGCGGGATCGAGTTCTGAACGCGGATAAGGGCTGTTAGCTATTGGCCGTTGGCTTTGGGGGCGTTGGTGCTTTCCCTCAAGCCTCACGGCCAAGTGCTAACAGCTTCGTTTTCAACCTTTAGCCATTGACAGTACGCTCCGCCGAGGCGTATACTTATCGCTTCCGTTCTAGCAACGGAAAATCGAAAACCAAAGCAGGAGGTAGTTGTACATGACCACAACTGACGAGAAGGGCCACACGGGTGAAAACGAGACCCCGAGCGTGCCCGCGGATTGGCTCAACCTGACGTCCGACAACATTGGTGAAGGGTCCCCCGTTGATATGGGCGCCCTCCTTAAGGCCAACGTTGCGGAACACACCGAGCGCCAGCTGATCACGGGCCGCGTGGTGGCCATCACGCCCACGGACATCCTCATCGACGTGGGCCTGAAGAGCGAGGGCGTCGTCCCTCGCGAGGAGTTCACGAACGGGCGCGGCGAAGTGATTGTCAGCCCCGGCGACGTGGTGGAGGTCTTCCTGGAGCGCATGGAAGACGCCAACGGCCACGTGGTCCTCAGCAAGTCCAAGGCTACCAAGATGAAAGCCTGGGAAGAGGTGGAACACGCCTACAAGGAGGGCCGCCCCATCAAAGGCGTCATCCTCGACCGGGTGAAGGGCGGCCTGGCGGTGGACGTGGGGGTCCGCGCCTTCCTCCCCGGCTCCCTCGTGGACCTTCAGCCCGTGCGTAACCTGCGGGCACTCAAGGGCCAGGAAGTTGAGATGAAGGTCATCAAGGTCAACCGGAAGCGCGGCAACATCGTGCTCTCCAGGAAGGCCTGCCTCGAAGAGAAGGTCTCCGTTCAGAAGGAGCGCATTCTCGAAGCCGCCAAGGCCGGCATGCCTCTCAAGGGCGTGGTCAAGAACCTCACCAACTTCGGCGCTTTCGTGGATCTTGGCGGCATCGACGGCCTCCTGCACGTGACGGACATGTCCTGGAAGCGCATCAACCACCCCTCGGAAATGTTCCAGGTGGGTGACGAGGTCGAGGTCCTGATCCTGAACTTCGACGAGGAAAACGGCAAGCTGCAGCTCGGCTTCAAGCAGAAGGACCCGTCGCCCTGGAAGAACGTGACCGACCGCTACCCCATCGGCAGCAAGGTCCGGGGCAAAGTCATCTCCCTCACCAACTACGGCGCCTTCGTCGAGCTCGAGCCGGGCATCGAAGGCATGATTCACGTATCCGAGATGTCGTGGACCAAGAAGGTCAAGCACCCCTCCGCCGTCCTGAACGTGGGCGACCTGGTGGAGGTGATCATTCTGGACATCGATTCGGACGCCCAGCGTATCTCCTTGGGCCTCAAGCAGGCCGAGCCAAACCCGTGGGATATCATCACGGAAACGTACCGCGAGGGCGATCACGTCCGCGGGAAAGTTCGGAACATCACGGACTTCGGCATCTTCGTCGAGGTGCTGGACGGGGTGGACGGCCTGGTGCACATCTCCGACCTCTCCTGGAAGCGCGTGAACCACCCAAGCGAGATTCTCAAGAAGGGCGACGAGGTGGAGGCGGTCATCACCAACATCGACGCCGTGAACCAGCGCCTTTCCCTGAGCATTAAAGCGCTCCAGCCCGACATCTGGGAGAAATTCTTCCAGACGCACTACGTGGGTGACGTGGTCCCCGGCGCCGTAACCAAGATCGTGGACTTCGGCGCCTTCGTGGATCTGGGCGATGGCGTGGAAGGCCTCGTTCATATCTCCGAGCTCTCCGACAAGCACATCAGCAACTGCGCCGAAGTCGTCGACGTAGGCCAAACCTACCCCTTCAAGGTCATCCGCCTCGAGCCCGGCGACAAGCGCATCGGCCTCTCCCTCAAAGAGGGACAGCGCCGCGAGCGCCAGCACCGCGAGCGCGAGGAGGAAGTGTCCCGTCCCGCCCCCACGGATGAGAGCCGCACCAGCCTGGGCGACGTGGTGGACTTCCGGGGATTCCAGAAAAAGGAGGAGGAGGAGCAATGACGAAGGCGGATCTCATCGAACTCATCGCCAAGCGCTCCGACCTACCCAAGAAGCCTGCGGAGATCGTCGTCAACACCATTTTTCAGTCCGTGACGGAAGCCCTGGAATCGGGCGAGAAAGTGGAACTTCGAGGCTTCGGCTCCTTCCGCATGAAGGTGCGCGAAGCACGCACCGCCCGCAATCCCAAAACCGGCGAGAAGGTCCAGGTGGACAAGAAGAAGGTGCCCACGTTTCGCGCCGGGAAAGAACTGAAGGAAGCGGTGAACAGGTAGCCCGTGGTCGCGTGATGGCGTGATCGCGTGAACAGGTGATCGAAAGAGGAGGGCACGGAGGCCGGCGATCGATGCCACGCTCCGTGCCCTTTCTCTTTTTCCGGCCCGATCACCGCCTCAGATGGGGGATTCCATGCGCTTCGTTTTCTCACCCTGGCGGCTGGATTACGTGACGTCGAAGAAGTGCCAGGACGGGTGCGTCTTCTGCCAGGCTTTCGAAAGGGAACCCTCCCCCGACAACCTGGTCCTCTACCGCGACCAACGCCTGGCCGTCATGCTCAACCGCTACCCGTACACCAACGGGCACATGATGGTCATCCCCCGCCCCCACGTGGATACGCTTACCGGTTTGGAAGCGGGCACCCGGGCCGCATCCGCCGAGGCCATTACCTTCTGCGAGGCCCTGCTGCGCCGCCTCTACCATGCCCACGGCGTCAACGTAGGCCTCAACCTCGGTGACGCGGCGGGAGCGGGTATCGCGGAGCACCTCCACTGGCACGTCCTGCCCAGGTGGAACGGGGATACGAACTTCGTGACCCTGATCGGCGAGACCCGCGTCATTCCCGAGGACCTATCCTCGACCTTCGCCCGGCTGCGGCCCGAATTCCCGGACCGGATCGAGTGAAACCCTACCCACGCGAGGCGGCACCACACCCGGGGCCTGGTGCCGTCGAGCCATCCCGCGCCGTCAACCATCCACGCGGACGATCCTGTTTTTCCCCTGATCCTTGGCTTGGTAAAGCGCTTCATCCAACCGCCGAAGGATATTCGGGAGATCCTGCTCGCCCTTGAGGTCGTCGGAGTGGAGGACACTGACGGAACAACCCAGATGGAGGCCGAAGGCCTCCTCCTTGGGGAGGCCCGAGGCCGCCACCATGGCCCGGATCCGCTCGGCCTTTTCCATGGCGTCCGCCGGCGGGCAATTGAGCAGAAGCATGATGAACTCGTCGCCTCCATACCGGGCAGGGACGTCCTCGCGGCGCGTGGCCTTTCGCAGAAGTTCCCCGATGCGGTGGAGCACCTTGTCGCCGCCGCTGTGGCCCAAGTGGTCGTTGACGGCCTTGAAGTCGTCCAGGTCCAGCATGAGGAGGGCGAAAGGAGCCCGGTGCCTGCTGGAGTAAGCCAATTCCTCGTCTAGCCTGTAGATGAAGTAAGACCTGTTGTACAGACCCGTGAGGGGGTCCTGTATGGCCTGCAAGTGCAGGAAGCAGTTCTCAAGCGCCACGACGAGCGTCTGGCCGCACGTTTGAAGGAGCCACTCGCGTTCGTCGAGAGGAACCCCCTTCTTATACGAGTACACGACGATGCCGCCGAAGGGCTCTCCCCCGTGCAGCAGGGGAAGTCCAAAGACCGAGTCGGGGATCATGAAGGGGGCCGTCTCCAGGGGCATGAGGAATTCAAAGAGCCGCTCACCAAGCCGCTTGCTAGGCTCCGACAGGGGGAGTTGGTCGTATTGGAATCTCTTCTCTTCAGAGAGGTACGTGGAACGGCTTTTGCCGCCCTCCACCTGGACCAGGTAAATGGCGTTGGCGTAGCGCTGATAGAACACGACGCCGATACCATCCGTGGGCAGCGATTCGGCTAAGGCCCGGGTGTAGGATTCCACCATGGGCATGACGTCGAGGCCCGAGCTGGCCGCCGCAGATACGCGGCTCAAGATCGTCAAATCCTCCACCCGGCGGTGAAGCTCCGCCTGCGTGCTGGTGAGGGTGCCCAGGAGCCATGAGGCGGAGAGGATGAACCCTCCCAGCATGACGAAGGAGCCGAACCCCAGCAGGTGGACGACGAGGACCATGAGGAATCCCAGGGAGCAAATGGCGAAGGAGTGGACCACGTCCACGCTGAACGTGTCCTTCAGGTAAGCCTTGAGGTCCTCGCCTTTTAGGAAGTCGCGGGGCATGTAGAAAAGATTATTTACCAGGAAGTAGGCCAGGAACGCCGCCACGGCGGGCCAAAGCTCGCGCTGCTCCGCGGTGGGCACCAACTCCCCTCCCGCGAGCTTGTACACGATCCACGCAGACCCGAACCGCAGAAGGCGATTGCCCACGTTCCCGAAGAGCGTGTCCGTCCATGCCGGCCACAGCCCGCTCTTGTCTTTGGCCCGGTAGGCAAAATCCACTAGGCTCGTGAGGGCGGCGAGGGCGGTACCGGCCGCCGGGGAGACCAGGAAGAAGGCCGCCGTCGCGAAAGAGATGTCAAAGGAGATGTAGTAGCCCCCGGCCATCCTGAATTTCACCCGGACGGCCGCCCATGACGCGGCAAAGAGGCTCACGAGGATGACCAGAAACCCTGCCGCGGAGTTCAAACCCAGAACCCGGGCGGGGGCGGATGAGAAGGAGTAGGCCCCTGGCGGGCCCCACAGCGCTATGCCTCCCCACAGCGAGACGCCGAGGGCCAGTTGAATGTAACCGTAAGCGTTAAGGAGGCGTTCCTTCGCCCGCTCCATGCCCACGAGCATACACCCGGTGAGGCCAGATAGCTAGTGAAATGCTTGCCGCACGGCTATTCGAGACGCCTCACGAAGACGGCCGTGCGGTCGTCCACGTAGGAGCCCGGGACGGCCCAGGCGGCGGCTTCCTCCAGGAGGCCGAGCACCACATCGCAGGCGGGGCTCCGCTCGGCCCTCGCTCGTACGTAGTCCAGGATCCTCCGCTCGCCGAACTCCTCGCCCCCCGCATTCATGGCCTCGCTGATGCCGTCCGTGTACATGATCACGAAGTCCCCCGGCTCCAGCTTGAAAAAACCCCTGAAATACGTGGATGTGGAGGATGGTCCCAGGACCATTCCCCCCTCGCTCATGGGGTAGAACCGGTCTTTCTTGCGCCGGTAGTAGAAGGGCGGCAGGTGGCCCGCGTTGCAGTAGATCATGTTGCCTCCCGCATCAAGCTCCGCGTAGAAGAGGGAGACGAACCGGGACGTGAGCCTCGACCGGTGGATGACCTTGTTGAGGCGCTCGAAGACCTTCACCATCTTCTGGTCCTCGGAGATCCCCATCCGCAGCCCCGTGATGACGTCACGAGCCTGGAGGGCCGCGGGCAGCCCGTGCCCCGTGGCATCTCCGATGGCCACCCCCAGGATGTGTGGATTGATCTGGACGAAATCGTAAACGTCCCCGCCCACGATTTCGGCGGGCTGAGAGCGCCCCGAGATTTCGTAACCTGGAAAAACCACATCCCCTTCGGGCAGAAGCGAGAGCTGGATTTCCTGGCTCTGGAGGATAATGCTCTCCAGCTTCTCCTTGGCGAGCTTGAGGTTGATGGAATGCCGGATGCTCGAAAGAGCGAAGAGGACATCGTCCCCGCTGTCCTCCCGTTCCGGCTCGATGCTGAACGCCACCACGTAGCCGTTCTCTGCGCCCACGGTGATGGCCGTAAAGCGCTCCACTCCGAGCTGCTCCTCGATAGCGGGATCCACGCCCTTGGTATCTAGGCCGGCATAGATGATTCCCGAGCGCATGAGAGAAGCGATGGGCGGATAGCTCACGGGAATGCTGAACCCGATGGGTGCCTGCGTCCCCGCCCCAAACCTGGCCTCCAACCGGTAGAACCCCTCGTCTCGCACGTAGAGGCGAGCCCCCGTGAAGCCGAATTCCTCGGCGAAGTCCGACAGGATGCTCTCGATGATGAGCCCAAGGGTTTGGGTGAGGCTCTGCTGGTTTTCGATGTCGTTGAGGTGTCTCTCGACTTTTCGGAACAATTGCCGGTAGTCCATCGGTTCGCCTTCCGGAGAAGAGGCCTCTGCCAGCGTAAAAAGCCCCAGGATATCCCTGGGGCTCTTGTGAACGTTTTAGTGGTCGGGACGACTGGATTTGAACCAGCGACCCCTTGCACCCCAAGAAGGAAAATAGCAATTACCCAGGAGTCCCCAATGGTGCTGGTAGTGCCCCAGGATGCCCATCCTATGAGGCTTTGCGGAAAAACGGTTCTTCCCCGCTTTTCCCCGCAGAACCCGCGAAAACGATTCCATACTTGCGATTTTGTTGCACTCGATTCTCCGCCACCCTGATGGGCGCCGAGGTCTTTCCCGGCCCGTTAGCAAGGGCCCCTCCTCGGGAGGGGCCTTTTTTTTGGGGGCTGACCTCTGCCTCCCTGGCTTGAAGGCGTGAGTATACCATCACCGGGCTTTCTTAGGCAGGGTGCTGCCTTCAGCCCAATCAGGGCAAGGGTTTCGCCACACTCCCCCACCCCAGGACGGATGAAAGCCCTGCCCTTTCGCATGGATTACTTAGTAATTCCTGTTGACTTGGTTTACTGGGTGTACTATAATCTCTACAAGGAGGGATTCCGTGCCGACGATTGCCTTGATCAATCAAAAGGGGGGCGTTGGAAAGACCACCTCTACGATCAACCTGGGCGCCGGGCTGGCGATGCTGGGGAAGTCCGTACTCCTGGTGGACCTGGATCCGCAGGCGC
>JBBIKI010000018.1:0-41554 GCA_037445535.1 Acidobacteriota bacterium
ACAAGTGGCGGGGGCGTGGAAGGCGCCTCACTTACAACGTTCCAAACGGCGGTCCGGATAGTGTTTGTTCCGTGCCAAGTTCTTGTGTATACTCCTAAAGTTACGGGGAGAGGCGCATGTACCAGGACCGGTTCGACGACATCCGGGCACGATTTGCTGAGGACATCGCCTCGGCGGCCTCGGAATCGGACGTTTTGGACATCAAAGGCCGCTACACGGGGAAGAAACGCGGTGTCCTGCAGGAACTCATGGCCTCCCTGAAGGAAGTGGCTCCGGAGGAGCGCCCCTCCTTCGGGCAGGCGGTGAACGCCCTCAAGGCCGAGCTGGAGCGGGGGGTGGACGAGGCTCTGGCCAGGGTGAGGGACGCGAAGCGGGCCCCGGCTGGGATGGACGTGACCCTTCCGGGGCTTCGGCCCGATCTGGGACACCTCCATCCGATCACTCGGGTTCGCAGGGAAATCGAGCAGATCTTCATCTCCATGGGCTACGCCGTGGCCACGGGGCCCGAGGTGGAGGACGCCTACCACAATTTCGAGGCCCTCAACACGCCGGCGGACCATCCCTCCCGGGACATCCAGGACACGTTCTACATCACCCCGGACGTTCTGCTGAGGACTCAGACCTCCCCGGTGCAGATTCGCACCATGGAGGCGCGCAAACCCCCCATCAAAATCATCGCCCCGGGGCGCGTCTTCCGCCGGGACGACGACGTGAGCCACTCGCCCATGTTCTTCCAAGTGGAGGGCCTTGTGGTGGACAGGGGCATCACCATGGCCCACCTGAAAGGCACCTTGACCCACTTCTACAGCGCACTTTTCCACAGGGACGTGGAGGTGCGCTTCCGCCCGTCGTTCTTCCCCTTCACCGAACCCTCGGCGGAGACGGACCTCACCTGCGTCATCTGCGGGGGCTCGGGCTGCGCCGTGTGCAAGCGGACGGGCTGGCTGGAGATCGGCGGCTGCGGCATGGTGGACCCGTCGGTCTTCGGGTTCGTGGGCATCGATCCCGAGGAGTACACGGGCTTCGCTTTCGGACTGGGCATTGACCGCATCGCCATGCTCAAGTACGGCATCGACCATATCCGGCACCTCTACGACAACGACGTCCGCTTCCTGGAGCAGTTCTGACATGAAGTTCCCCATCCCTTGGATCGGCCAATACACGGAGCTTCCCGGCGACGACGACGTGGCCCGCGCCTTCACCCTCTCGGGCAGCGAGGTGGAGGGCCGGGAGACGGAAGCAGGGGAGACGGTGATGGAGTTCGGCATCACCGTAAACCGCCCCGACTGCATGAACATCTACGGATTGGCCCGGGAGGCTTCGGTCCTCTTTGGCCGGGAGCTGAAAGGTGTGGAGACGGCCGTGGCTGAGGGAGGGCCCTCCGCGGTCCAGCTCACGTCCGTGGTGATCGAGGCCCCCGAGCTGTGCCCGCGCTACCGGGCCCGGGTCATCCAGGGCATCAAGGTGGGCATGAGCCCGGCCTGGATGCAGACACGGCTGGCCCAGTGCGGGCTTCGGCCCATCAACGCCGTGGTGGACGCCACCAATTACGTCCTCATGGAACTGGGACACCCGCTTCACGCCTTCGACATGGACAAGCTAAAAGAGCGGCGCATCGTGGTGCGCAGGGCCAAGCCGGGGGAGAAGATCACGACCCTGGACGGCGTGGAGCGCAGCCTTGACCCCGAACGCCTCGTCATCGCCGACGCCCTTCGGCCGGTGGCCCTGGCGGGGGTCATGGGCGGGGAGGACACGGGCGTCACCTTCGGCACGGGCACCATCCTGCTGGAGGGAGCCGTCTTCGAACCCGTGAACATCCGCCGGACGAGCAAGGCCTTGGGCCTCCACACGGACGCCTCCCACCGCTATGAGCGCGGGGTGGATCCGGAGGGCCCCGTGGCCGCCCTGGACCGGTGCGCGAAACTCATCCTGGACATGTGCGGCGGAACCCTCGCCCCGGCCCCGGTAGACATCTATCCCGCGCCGGCGGCCCCCAAGAAGGTGGTCCTGCGCCACGGGCGGCTGGTGAGCCTCCTGGGAATGGACATCCCTCCCGAGAGGTGCGCCGCCATCCTCTCGGCCCTGGGCTTCGGTCTGGAGGACCGCGAGGAACGCTCCTGGGCCGTCACGGTGCCGAGCTTCCGGGTAGACGTGAGCCGCGAGGCGGACCTCATCGAGGAAGTGGTTCGCGTCAACGGGCTGGAAGGGCTTCGCGCGGAACTGCCCCAGGGCATTGACCCCGTGGGCGGCCGTCCCGCCGAGCTGGAATTCGAGGAGCGCCTGCGAGACCAGCTCGTGGCGGCGGGATGCTCCGAGGCCATCCACATGAGCATGACGGACCCCGCCACGGAGAAGGCCCTTGGCGCTTGCGCTCAGGCGGTTCCCTTGGCCAACTCTCTGGCTCCCGCCTATTCTGTTCTTCGCACGTCCCTGCTGCCGCCCCTCCTCCTGACGGCCGCCAAGAACCGGTCTCGCGGCGCGCGCAGGGTGGCCCTCTTCGAGCTGGGACGGGCCTACCTGCCCGCCGAATCGGGCCTTCCCAGGGAAGACCCGCGGGCCGCCGTTCTGCTCTACGCCGACGCTCCGGCCAAGGCGTGGGGTGCCGCGCCGGTGCCCCGTCTTCTGGATGTGAAGGGGAAGGTGGAATCGGCCCTTGAGCGTCTGGGCCTTGAGGCGGCCTTCGCGGCGGCGGATAGGTTTCCCTTCGCGTCCGGCCTGTGCCTGGACCTGAGCGTGGCGGGGCGGCCCATAGGCTCCGTCGGGACCCTGGCCCCGCGGGCGCTGGACGCGGCGGGGCTCAAGGGCGGGTCAGCCCACTATGCCGAATGGTCCTTGGACGGGCTGGAGGCCTTGTGCCGTCCGCCTTCCTTCCGGCCCTTGTCCCGGTTTCCCTCCGTGGTGAGGGACTTCTCCTTTTTGGCGGACAAGGGCGTGTCATGGGCCGCGCTGCGAGGCAAGCTCGAGGGGTTGCCCCTTCCGAACGTGAAAGCGATCCATCTCGTGGACTGTTACGAAGGTGAAGGCGTGCCGGAGGACAAAAGGTCATGGACCGTATCCATGGTCTTCCAGTCGCCGGATCGCACCCTCACCGAGGAGGATGTCGTCCCCGTCGCCCCCGTGGTGACGAGGGCCCTGCAGGAGGCCTTCGGGGCCGTTCTGCGCTAAAGGAGCACGCGATGTTATTCGACGAACAAGAGAAGCCCTTCCCCGCGGAGCTGCTCGATCAGCTCAAGGGGAAGGCCCGGGAAGTCTCCCGGGTCCTTAGGGAGGCGCGGGAAGAGAACCAGGTCCTCAAACAGGAGCTGGGAGCGCTTCAGGACGAAATGAACCGTTACAAAGCCAGGCTGGCCGCCTATGAGACTGAGCGGGGCGAGCTGAAGGCCATCGTGGAGGAACTCCTGAAGGAGTTCGAACAGGTAGCTCGATGAACCCTGCGGGGGACCAGCTGCTCGAGCTTGAGATCCTGGGGCAGACGTACCACGTCCGCATCCAAGGGTCCAGAGAATGGGCTGAAAAGGTGGGCAAGATCGTGGATGAGACCATGCAGGAGATCCAGTCCCAGATGAGGCTCCAGGACACCACCAAGGTGGCCATCCTGGCGGCCCTGAACTTGGCGGACCGCCTGCTGATCCTGGAGGAGTCGAAGAGCGCCCTGGCCAACGAGGTGCAGACCGCATCGAGGCAGGTCGTCGAGGAGCTCGACCAGGCATTGCGCTGATCTTTCCGCCCCGGTCCCCCCTGCATCCCCGAGGGGAGGCTTTTGTGAATATCGTCATCACGCTCGTGATCGCCCTCGTCGCGTTCCTGCTGGGGGCCGGCGTCGTCTACGCCATCCTTTCCGTCCAACGCCGGAACGAACTCCGGCAGGCCGGGACGGAGGCGCAGCGCATCGTCGCCGACGCCAAGCGCGAGGCCGAGACGGTCGTCTCCGTGGCCGAACTGGCCGCCAAGGAGCGCTTTCTCGCCCGCGAACAGGTTCTCGAAAAGGAATGGAAAGCCAAGCGGAAGGAGCTGTCCAAGCTTGAATCGGAGCTGGCCGGCAAGGAACAGACCCTCGACAAATCCCTGCAGCAGGCCAAGGACCGGCAAAACGACCTCACCAACCGTGAGCGCAAGCTCACCGAGAAGGAAGAGATCGTCACCAAGGAGAAGAAGGAAGCGGAGAACCTCCTCAAGGGGCAGCGGGCCAAGCTCGAGGAGATGGCCGGACTTACCACCGCCGACGCCAAGGCCGAACTCATGCGGCAGCTCGAATACGACGCCCGCAAGGAAGCCACGCGCATCATCAAGAAAATCGAAGAGAACGCCCGAGACAGGGCCAAGAGCCTCGCCAGGATCATCACCACACAGGCCGTAGAGAAGATGATCCCCTACCTGCCGCTGGAGGGCGCCGTAGGCATGGTGCACCTGCCCAACGAAGAGATGAAGGGGCGGGTCATCGGCCGCGAGGGGAGGAACATCCGGGCCTTCGAGCGGGTGACGGGTGTGGACGTGATCGTGGACGACACCCCGGAAATCATCATGCTCGCCAGCCACAACCCGCTCCGGCGGGAGATCGCCAAGCTCACGCTGGAAAAGCTCGTGGAGGACGGCCGAATCCACCCCGCGCGCATCGAGGAGTTCTTCGAGAAGGCCCGGGAGACGGTAGACGAGGCCATCGCCCAGTACGGGAGGGACGCCCTTTTCCACCTAGGCATCCCCACCATGCACGAGCACCTCGTAGATACCGTTGGGCGCATGCGCCTGCGCATGGCCCACGGGCAAAACCTCCTGGAACACAGCATGGAGGTGGCCAAGATCGCCCTTTACATGGCCCAGGCCGTGGGCGCCAACACGGAAATCGTTCGGCGCGCGGGCATCCTCCACGAGATCGGCCACATCGAAGAGCACTTGGACGACAGCCATCCTACCCTCCTGGCCGCCAACATGGCCAAGCGCTTCGGAGAATCGCCCGCGGTGGTGGCGTGCATCGCCCACCTCCACCCGGACCATCCTTCCACGCTGCCCGAAGCCCATCTCCTGGAGGCGGCGGAGAATCTGGCCCTCACGGCGCCGGGCGTCCACAAGGAAGGGCTGGAAAAGTACGTAGAGCACATGGAGTCCCTCGAGCAGATGGTGCGCGGCTTCAAGGGCGTCCAGAAGGTCTACGCCATGAAGGCGGGCCGCGAGCTCCTCGTGCTGGTGGACACCCAGATGGTGGATGACGAATACACCCTGTGGCTGGCCAAGGACATCGCGGAGCGGATCGAGCGGGAAGTGCGCTTCACCGGGCAGATCAAGGTCCAGGTCGTCCGCGAGAGCCGGTTCGTGGGGTATGCGACGTAGCCTTTGGAGATGACCTTCGAGGACCGTGATTAGGGAAGCAGGTGAGCAGGTGAGCAGGTGAGCAGGGAAGGGAAGGAGATCATCGGCGATGTGTCCTTCCTGCTCTCCTCATCTCCCAATCACCTACTCACGAACACTGAGATTGGCAGGAACGTCCCAAGAGCACCACTGGCTTCGGAGCCTACCTAGAGCATGAGGATCTTCTTTATCGGCGACATCGTGGGACGGCCCGGGCGCCACGCGGTGGCGAGGCTCCTGCCCGGCCTGAGGGAGCGTTACGGGCTCGACGTGGTGGTGGCCAACGCCGAAAACGCCGCGGGGGGCTTTGGCCTTACGCGAAAAGTGCTGGATGAGTTGCTTGGGCTGGGCATCGATGTCGTGACGACGGGTAATCATATTTGGGACAAGAAGGAAGCGCTAGCGTTCGTGGACGGCGGGCTCCCCCTCCTGAGACCCGCCAACTACCCGCCCGGTGTTCCGGGAAAGGGAGTGCACCGGCACGGACTGAGCGACGGCCGTACCTTGTGGGTGATCAATTTGCAGGGCAAGATCCTCATGCCGCCCGTGGATTGCCCCTTCCGGGCCGCCGACCGCATTCTCTCGGAACTGCCCCCCGGCGAACGGTGCGTCCTCGTGGACATACACGCCGAGGCCACCAGCGAGAAGCGCGGCATGGGGTACTATTTGGACGGCCGAACCAGCGTCGTTGTGGGAACCCACACCCACGTGCCTACGGCCGATGCGGAGATCCTCCCCAAGGGCACGGGCTACCAGACCGACGCGGGCATGACGGGCCCTTACGACAGCGTCATCGGCATGGCCCCGGAGGATTCCCTCAAGCGCCTGATCACGGGCATGCCCACCATCCTCAACGTGGCCAAGGGCAGCCCCCGCCTCGCGGGCCTGTACGCGGAGCTGAATGACGATTCGGGCCGCTGCTTGAATATCGAGGCCGCCGTTCTCAAGGCAGAATAGGCTCTTAGGCCATTGCAGCATGCACAAGGCAGGAGGCGGGCTTGGTGCCCGCCTCCTGCGGTCTCGTCGAGGGCCAGTCGCGCCGCGGCGTGAGCCGGCTTAGGCTGACTTGGCCCGCGCATGCGCGCCGTACGCCACGGTGAAGGTGTGGGACCACTCCTCGATGCTCGTGGACGTAGTGTTTTTCGGGGAGCGGGCCTCCGTGGGCTTGACGCGGCCTTCGTTCAGGGCCTTGTACATCTCCACGAAGCTTTCCGCCACGCTCTTGGAAATGCCGGCGCCGACGAGGGACTTCCGGGTGTCCTCGGTGTTTGATCATCTCGATGTTCTGCAGAAAGTTTTCCATGAAGAATCCGGCCCTTAGGCAAAGGACGTCCACGCCCTGGAGGGATCCAAGCCGCTCCTCCAAGTAGTGCAACCCTGAGATGGGCCCCGCGCCCTCCGGGAGGCGGGCGCCGAAGCTGTTGAGGGCCACCACGCGGGGGACCTCCGCTTGCCGGATGGCCTCAACCGCGGCGTCCGAGAGGGACTGCTGGTACGCCTGCACGTGATCGGCCGTGTAGTTGGGAGGGAGCATGAGAAAGACGCCGCCGGCTCCTTTGAGCGAGTTGGCGGGAAAGTGGACGTCATCCAGGGAGCCCGCATGGGTGACGGCACCTTTCTTTCCCAGTGCTTGAAGCCGCTCACGTCCCCGCGCGATGGCCCTGACCTCTTTGCCTTGCTCCAAAAGAAGCTCCGTGAGCTTGCTGCCCGTGTTCCCCGTAGCGCCGGTGACGGCGAAAACCTTAGACCGCGTGTGCATCGTGTCCTCCTGTCGCATGTCGCGAGGCCTGGGCGGAAGGATTCCCCTCACGAGAAGGAAGGCCTTCCAGTTCGCCGGTGGGTGATGGTCCCTGAACTAGGAAGGAGAAGGGTGAGCTGCTTCATGGCGCGGCTGGCCGCTGAGCCGCCGGTCGCTCACCTAGCCGCCTGCCAGCGTGCTGGTCCTCCCATGGCGGGGCGGTATCCTTGCTAACCCCATGGGCCGGTGGTACATTCGCCTCGTAGGAGGCGCCCATGGACAAGCCCCAGTTCGACGCGTTGAGGCGTCCGCAGCCGGGGGCTCCCCAGCAGGCGACGGGGGGGGCCGAGGACAAGACCATCATCCAGGACGTGGACAAGGTCTTGCAGGACGGGGTGGAGGCGGGGGCAACCGATATCCATTTCGAGCCGCTGCAAGAGAACCTCAACGTTCGTATGCGCATCAAAGGCTCCATGGTGCAGGTCAGGGACTTCCCCGAAAAAGTGCGCACCAACGTTCTGAACCGGCTCAAAGTCCAGTCGGGCATGGACATCACCAAGAACCGCATTCCTCAGACGGGCTTCCTGCGCAAGGAGTTCGGAGACCGGAAGATCGAGCTCTACGTCCACGTCATGCCCAGCCTCTACGGCGAATCGGTCGTGGTGAAGCTCCAGTACAAGCAGAGCGCCACCATGCGCCTCAGCGAACTGGGCATGAGCGCGGCCCTGCTTACGGCCTACAGGAAGGCCTTGGGGAAAAGCTCGGGGCTCTACCTCATCACGGGGCCTCCGGGGTCGGGCAAGCGAACGACGGTGTACGGCTCCATCATGGAGGTGATCCGGCCCGACATGCTGGCCATGGCCTTCGATCCCATCGTGAAGTACGAAGTGCCGGGCATGATCCAGGGCAAGCCCGACGAGCGGGCGGAGTATTCCTTCGCCGAAGGCATCCAGGCCCTCATGAAGCAGGAGCCGGACGTGGCGTACATCGGCGACATCACGAACGATGCGGATGCCCGGGCCACCATCCAAGGGGCCTTCGCCAAGCGTCTCGTCTTCGCCAGGATGACCGCCAACGACACGCTGAACGCCATCCAGAATTTGCTGGATATGGGCGTGGCGCCCTTCCTCCTGGCCGCCTCCCTGGCGGCGGTTCTCAACCAGCGCCTCATCCGGCGGTTGTGCGTGAACTGCCGGGAGCCCTATCCGGTGACCGAGGACCTGCAGAAGGAGATCGGCCTCAGGTTACCCGCGGACGGACGGTTTTACAGGGCTATGGGGTGCGGCGCCTGCGGCGGGACCGGTTACGCGGGAAGCGTGGCCATCTTCGAGCTCTACCTTCCCAGCGAGGAGCTCAACAAGATGATCGTGGCCAAGGAGCCCGCCCAGGCATTGAGGCAACGGGCTCAGCGCGAGGGCCTTACGTCGCTGAAAGTGGACGGGGCCCTTAAGGCGCTTTCTGGATTCTGCTCCCTCGAAGACGTGATGAATTCGCTGTAGTGGGGGGAGGGGGCAAGAAGATGCGCCAGAACATCGTTCTCAGGTTGCGCGACGGAACCATGGAGAAGTGCTCCATATACTCTCACTTCTCCGCGGCGTACCGAAAACTCAAGGTTTTGGACACGGGGGGCAACCTCAAGACGGTGAATCTGGAGGACGTGAAGGCCATCTTCTTCGTTCGCGAGCACGAGGGCAATCCGGGATACCGCCCGAACCCGGAGTTCACGGAAAACTCACCCAAGGCCGGGAAGGTGGTTACGGTCACCTTTCCCGACGGGGAGGTTCTCAGGGGCAAGGTGTTGAACTTGGCGGAAGCATCGAGCGGATTCTTCCTCTTCCCGCCAGACCCTCTGGACAATAACTTGAAAGTCTTCGTCGTGCGGAGCTCGGGCACGACAGTCGAGGTGGAGCCTTGAATCAAACCATCGCGGGGCTCGCCAGCCGGTTGAGGGAGAGCATGGGCGGGGCGCTACCGCCGGACCCGGCGGGCGGCCAGAAGGACATTCCCAGCGCGGAACAGTGCATGGTCCTGCTGGGCGAGGCCCTGCACACGGTCAGCATGGTGGGGCTGGCCATCCTCTGGCGAAAGAACAACGACCAGCGCGCCCTTGCCCAAGCCTCCGTGGACGCGCTGTGCGACCCGTCCATGGAGAGCCATATCAGGTTCCAGTCGCTCCTTTTCCCGACGCATCGCGATGCCTTCGCCCAGGTCTTCCCCGTCCAGTACGTGGGCAAGGACCTTCTTCCCCTCTATTTGCGGAAGTATTTACAAGTTTTGGAGGAGCTTGGCCAGATCGCCCGTATGCCCATCCAGGATCGCAAGGGGAGAGATCTCGAACAGTCCTTGGAGCACGCCCTGACCTTCCTGGTGAACAACTGGGCCGGCGCCCTGGCCATCCTTCGGCCTTCCACCCGCGCCCCCGAGGGCCCTTCCGTGGAGGTTCTCTCGGGGCCGGCCCCCACGGGCAAAGTGCGCTCGCTCTCCCACCAAATCAGGCCGGGTCTCTACCTCGTTTCGGATGCAAGCCAGCCCGTGCCCCTCCATCCCTTCTTCTATTTGGACGATGACCAGGGTTTCATGTTCCGGATGCTCACCTCGGACGGGGCCTTCTTTCGGCACCTGGGCCGGGACGGGTACAGCCTCCTCTTCAAGGCCCCCCTGCTGACGGACCTCGGGGATTTCCTCTTCAGGGCAGGCGCCTACGACCGCGCCGTGCGCCTGTACCGGCTCCTTGAACAGGAAAACAGGGAAGCAGCGGTGGTGGTCTCCGCGCTCAATCACTGCATCAACGCCAGGGAGTATTCCTCCCGGGGCGAGGCGGCGCGGGCCTGCTCCGAGTGGGAACTGGCCCTCACCGTCCGGCCCGACGTGCCGATCCTCTACCACGAGGCCACTCGGGACTATCTTGCCCAGAACCGCCACGCCCTGGCGGTGGGGGTCCTCAACCGGCTCCTGGAGCGCTACCCCCTCAGCGACGAGGGATACGTAGCGCTGGGTGACGTTTACATGGCGAAGAGCGACTTCGGCCGCGCCCAGCGGGCCTACGAGAAGGCCCTCCTTCTGAACCCCCATCACCCCGAGGCGGCGGACCGGAAACAGCAGGCCCAGGACCGCCTGGAAGCCAAACCCTCGGGGGAACCCGAGAAGGCAGAAACCACGCCCGAGGACATCCTCCTTAACTTGACCCACCGCGTGCGGCTCAAGCCGCGCCTGCCTCTGGTGGGCCGGGAGAGCGCCCTGGACCAGATGGTGGAGATCCTTGCGTGCCGGGAGAAGCGCAACGTCCTGGTGGTGGGCGAACCGGGCGTGGGAAAGACGGCCCTCGTGGAGGAATTGGCCCTCGTCCTGCAGGACCGCACGGCCCCCGAGGCGATCCGGGGCAAGTTCATTTCCTCCTTGAACTTGGGCGCCCTCATTTCGGGGGCTCGGTTTCGGGGCCAATTTGAAGAGAGGGCCTTGGAAACGGTGCGGAAAGTGCGGGAGCGCGGCCACGTGCTGCTCGTGGAAAACATGCACCAGATGGTGGCCGCGGGAGGGTCCAAGGGCGGCTCCCTGGACTTGGCGAGCCTCCTCAAACCCCACTTGGTGAGCGGCGAGATCCAAATGATCGGGACCACGGACGAAGAGTCCTACGCCGCCATCCTCGAAAAGGATCCCTCCTTCCTCAAATACTTCCACCTCCTGCGCATCGAGGAGCTGAGCATCGAGCAGGTGCAGGAGGTGGTCCGGAACCGGACGCCCATGTACGAAGACTTTCATGGCGTCACCTTCCCCGGCGGCCTTGTGGAGAAAAGCCTTGACCTTATTCGGCTCTCCATCAACGACCGCGCCCTTCCCGAAAGCGCCCTCGACCTTGTGGACCGGGCGGCCTCGCGCACCGCCAGGGCCATGGCGCTCGGCAGGCGACAGGGCGGTGAGGTGACCCGCCAGGATCTCCTCCAGACCCTCTCCGAGATGTCGGGCGTGGCCTACGAACGCTTGTCCCTCCTAGACAAGGACCGCCTCGCCCACATGGAAGGCCTCCTCTCGCAGCACGTGGTGGACCAGGAGGAGGCCGTGGCCAAACTCAGCCGCCTGGTGAGGACGGCCAAACTCGGGCTCGATCTGAACCCCCAGAGGCCCGACGGCGTCTTCCTCTTCGTGGGGCCCACGGGCGTGGGCAAGACGGAGCTTGCCCGCTGCCTGGCGGATCTCCTGTTCGGAGACAAGGACAAGCTCATCCGCATCGACATGAGCGAGTACATGGAGCGCATTTCCACCTCGCGCCTCATCGGTACGGCGCCCGGCTATGTCGGCTACTACGATCAAAACCAGCTCACCGACCAAGTGCGCAAGAACCCCTATTGCGTGGTGCTCTTCGACGAGGTCGAGAAGGCCGACCCGCAAGTCCTCAATCTGTTCCTGCAAATCTTCGACGCGGGCCGCCTCACGGACGGCAAAGGCCGCACCGTGAGGTTTCACAACGCCACCATCATCATGACCAGCAACGTGGGTACGCAGCTCTTCTCCAAGGGCCGAGTGGGGTATAGCGAGGGGAGCGGCGCCCTGGCGGACGAAGAGGCCGTCATGCGCGAAGTACGTGCCCAGTTCACGCCCGAATTCCTCAACAGGGTGGACGAAGTGGTCCTCTTCAAGAGCCTGACGGGTCACTCCCTTAACAAGATCGTCGACCTCCAGCTCGAAGACCTCACCGGGCGTTTGGCGCACCAGGGCAAGGCCTTCATCCTGGAGCAGGGCGCCCGGGACTTGCTGGCCCGGGAGGGATACTCCTTCGAGTATGGGGCCCGCAACCTCGGGCGGATCCTGCGCCGCAAGGTGCTGGAACCCATGGCGGAGCTGGCCCTGGAGCCCGAATGGGACCGGGCCGTGGCCGTTCGGGTGGCCAGCGTGGATGGCGGGATACTCCTCCAGCTTCTCTTCGAGGGAGGAGAGGTCGCCCTTGAAGTGGCGGCCCCCGAGCAGGAATCCGAATCGGAGCGGAGAAAATAGCATGGAGTGTGGTGGGTGCACGTAACGCCCGTGAGGTATGCCTTTGCCCGCGAGATATGAGACGGAGCCCGGATGAAAATCGGGGTCATCCCGCCCGTGCCCATGGAGCCCTTCTCGGCCTCGCCTCACGAGGCGGCCAACCTATGGAGCACCTTCTTCCTGGCCAGGGACCGGGAGGCTTGGGTGGAGACGGCTCGCCTGGCAGGTTTTCCGGACAACTTCTCCCTCTGGGCGCGGTGCCTTTACGGCATGGTCTTCGAGACGGCCACCCAAACCGTCTACTACCCCGAGCCGGGCCTTCCCAAGGAGGTGGCTCGGGTTCTGCAGCTCCTCAGCGAGCAGGACGTGCGGGTCGTTCCCTTCAGTTTTCCCATTCTTCGCAACGAGGGCCGCCTCCGGGATGAACTGGCCAAACTATTCGAAGGCCTGGAGGTGGCGCCCGGTGTCCTGGAGACGGTTCTCGCTCGCTGGTCCGAAGTGCGGACGTCCTTGAGGCGGTTTGATGGACTCCAGCAGCGGTCCGCCGGTTTCTCTTCGCGAGAGTACGTTTCCATGCTGGCCCAGTGTATGGACCCGCGCCGCGACGTGGAAAGCATCCGAAGAGAAGTGGAAGCTGGGATCCTGACCTACCAGGACGTGGGCCGCGACCGGTGGACGCGGGTGGGCATCCTGGGGTTGACGCCCTACCGTGAAGGGTTTTACGAGATGTTGGAGAAACACAAGGCTGTGGTGGTCTACGACGAATGGGGCGTGGAGAACAACCCCATGGCCACGGCCACCGATTTGGTGAACCTCTACAACCGCTGCCCCCTCCCTTACGGGCTCAAGCGGCGCCAGGAACGGGCCCTTCGAGAAATCGTCTCTCGCCGCATAAGGGGGATCATCCTCGGAGTCGAATACATGTGTGAAAACATCCGGGACGAAGGGTTCTTCCGGGCCAACCTGGGCCTGCCCGTGCTGGTCCTTGAAAGCGCCAGGGGCGTTCCCCTGGCCGACATGGAAGCCCACCAGCTTGAGCGCTTCCTGAGCGAGTGCGGACGGTCTTGATGGTCCGCTGGCGCCTTCTGGACGATCCCGAACCCAAGCCCGGGGCGTGGAACATGGCCCTCGACGAGATCCTCTTCCGGGCCGCCGAGGCGGGCCGGACAGATGGCCCCGTGCTGCGCTTGTACGCTTGGTCCCCCGCGTGCTTTTCCATCGGATTCCACCAGGTCATTGAAGAGACGTGTGACCAGGCCTTCTGCACCCGTGCGGGGTACGACGTAGTGAGGCGCTCCACGGGCGGCAAGGCGGTCCTCCACGATGACGAAGTGACTTATGCCATCGTGGGGAGACACGACCAGCCACCCTTTGCGGGGCTTGGCCTCGGGGAGACCTACGGCCTCATCGCCGGAGGGCTGGCGAATGCCCTCGCCTCCCTTGGCCTGGACGTGGTACTGAGCGAGCGGACTGCTGCGGTGAACCCCCGCGGCGGAGCGCCCTGCTTCCTCGTGCCCTCCGAAAGTGAAATAACCGTGGGTGGCCGTAAGGTCGTGGGTAGCGCCCAGCGCCGGGGCGCCAGGGCCTTCCTTCAGCACGGCGCCGTGCCCCTGCATTTGGACTACCGGGCGCTGGCCCTTGCCTCTAGGCAACCCGAGGCCAGCATCCCGGCCTACCATGCGGCCTTCGCGGGGGTAGCCGGCCTGAACCCCGCCGTCACCCGAGAGGCACTGCGCAAAGCCCTCGTGGAGGGGTTCAGGCGGACATTTCCCGGGGCGTGGGAAGATCGGCCTCCGGACGAGGCGGAGGCCAGCGCCGCCCAGGTGCTCGCGCGGGAGCGCTTTGGCGCGCCGTGGTGGACCCAGAACGTGCCGGGCGCGAACGCCGGCCCCGAGCGCGAGCGAGCCGGCGCGGCCACGACGCGGTGAGGAGTGCCTGCGAGGGAGAGGCCATGGCGGCCCGCCCCTTAGCATGGCTGGAGTCTGAGCATGAGCCGCGTGGGCGGCGGGGAGGTGAAGGATGTTGAAGCTGACCTATCACGGCCATTCCTGCTTCGAGTTGGAGGCGGAGGGACACCGGGTCATCGTGGACCCCTTCATCAACGGCAACATGCACGCCAAGATCAAGCCCTCCGACGTGAAAGTGGAGGCGGTTTTGGTGAGCCACGGGCACGGGGACCACGTGGGAGACGCGGTGGAGATCGCCAAAGCCAACGACTGCGAGGTGGTCACCAATTTCGAAATCGCCAACTGGATGCAGGGCCAAGGGGTCAAGGCTCACGGCATGCACATCGGAGGGGCCCACACGTTTCCGTGGGGTAAACTCAAACTGACGCCCGCCCTGCACGGGTCATCTCTGCCGGACGGAACCTACGGGGGAAACCCCGCGGGCATGCTCATCTGGATGGGCGGAAACTGCGTGTACTTCGCCGGAGATACGGGCATCCACTCGGATATGGCCCTTTACGGCCGTCTGAACCCCATCGACCTGGCCCTCCTTCCCATCGGGGACAATTTCACCATGGGACTCGACGACGCCGTGGAAGCGGCGGTCCTCTGCCAGACCCGCGAGGCCATGCCCATCCACTACGGCACCTTTCCCGTCATCGAGTCCGATCCCCACGAGTTCGTGCGCCGCCTCACGGCCCGGGGCGTGAAGGGCCGCGTCGTGGGATTCGGGGAAACGGTCACGGTGTAGGGCGGGGGCGGGGACAGGGGAAAAGGGACAAGAGCCGCCTTCCGCTTGATACTAGCCACTGCATGAACGAAAAAGGAGGGGCGAGCGCCCCTCCTTTTTCGTCGCTCATCCGGCTCGCGCTACTTTTTCCCGAACCAGAAATGAACCCCCATGAAGACCTCCCGGCCGGGTCCAGGCTGGTAGGAGTTGCCGTCCGGGTCCGGCTCCGTGAAGGCGATGTACTTTTTGGCGAAGGCGTTGCGCAGGGAGAGCATGACCTCGCCGCGGCTGTGGACGGCCTGCCATTGGTAGGCCACCCTGGCGTGAACGAGCGTATACCCGCCCGTGGCCGGGATGTTGGTGGGGTCCACGTAGTTGCGGCTCTGCGCCTCCCCTGAAAGTCCCAGGACCCAGTGGGCTGCGGGGGTGTACTGGACATCCAGGTACGCCTGATGGGCCGGGCTGTTGGGCAGCCAGTTTCCGGGCGCGGCCGTGGGAAAGACCCTGCTCCTGATCTGCGTGTAGGTGAAGTGGTTGTAGGTGTAGGCCAGGCGGACCGCAAGGCTCTCCACGGGGAACCAGCCGAAGGCCGTTTCCAGGCCGTAGCGGCGCGTATCTCCCGCGTTGCCGTAGAAGGTCTCCAGAGGACGGCTCGGCACACGATACCGCTCGAAGTCGTCGTTGGTGTGGAGGTAGAATCCAGCCACGTCGTAAGAGACTTTACCGATCAAGGTTCCGCGGATGCCCAGCTCCTCGCCCACGGATGTGGCGGGCTGGATGGTGGTGTTGAACCCTCCCTGGTGAATGGGATTGGCCAGCATCTCCTCCGTGGCCGGGGGCATGAAGCCTTGTCCCCAGGTGGCGTAGACACCGAGCTCGGGTTGGGGGTTCCAGGTGAGGCCCACGCGGCCCGTGGTTTTATTGAACTCGCGCGCCCCGCTCAAATCCACGCCGCCCAGCCTGAGGCGGTCGTTCAGCTCGTTGCGGATGCTGTCGTGGCGAAGGTTCAAGGTGGCCGCCCACTGGGGCCCGAATTCGATGCGGTCCAGGGCGTAGACGCCGTAGCCGTGCTGGGTGATGGTCTCGTCCGACACTTTGGTGGGTCCCTCGACCGCGCCGCCAAGGTTGGGCCGGCGGTACTCGTCGATGTCCTGCCATGAGGCGTCGGTGCCCAAGCTGAAGTGATTCTTCACGGGGCCCGTTCCGCTGTGGAAGGTGTACTGGACCATGGCTCCCGGATTCTTCAGGGTTCGGTGCTGGACCGTGGCGGGCACGGACTCCACGAAGTCGGTGTTGCGTCCGTAAACGGTGAAATTCAGGTCCTGGTTGGAGGTGAGCTTGGTGGTACCGACGATGCCCGCGGTGAAGCGGCGGGTTTGGGCGAACTCATTCTGACGGGCCGAGTCCGGGTTGGCCTGGTTCGGGTTTTCGCGGACCTGTTGGGCGTTCAGCCCTTCGGGATTCTCGTTGAAATAGCTCGTCCCCATGATCACGGCGCTGAGCTGGAACGAGGGGGTCACGATAAAGCGGAACTTGCCGTAGAGGTTGGTGGAGAAAAAGGCCGAGTGGTCACGGTTCCCGTCGCCCATGGAACGCGACGCGGAGACGCGGTAGTCCGTGGAGCCGGTGGTTCCGGCGAACTCGCTCAGCGCCTTCCAAAACCTGTTGGTGCCACCCTCCGCCATGACGTCGGCGGCGTTCGGGTCGGAGCGGCCGTCCTTCGTGACGATGTTGATGACGCCGGCGGACGAGCCTCCGCCGTAAAAAGCCCCGGAGGGGCCACGGATCACCTCGATCCGCTGGACCGTGGACCAATCCACGTCATACAAGTCCGGTGCGAATCCGCTGGGGTCGTTGAGGGGGATGCCGTCGAGCAGGACCTGAATGCCCCGGATACCACGCTCCGTAAGAATCCCCTGGCCGCGGATGGAGATGTGGGATTTTTCGCTGTCGTACTGCGTGTCCATCTTCACGCCCGGCACGAGCGCGAGAGCTTCCCCCGGAGCGATGGCCTTGGGCATGGCCTCAAGGGTGTCCTCGCCCACCACGGACGTGGCCCCGGGCGCTTCTTTGTAGGGAACGCCCATGCGGGGCGCCGTAACGACGATCTCGCTGTAGCCCGACGGAGTCATGGAGCCTTGCCCGGCTTGGTCTTGCAGCGGCGGCGCCTCCTGGCCCAAGGTTCGCACCGGCCCGAGCAGGAAGAGTAACGAGAGTATCACCCCGCCGATGGCCGGGGAACACATCAATGATTTTAAGCGCACACAGTCCTCCAAGGTATCGTTGCAACTACCCCTCTCACCCGGTGCAGCGCGGAAAATCTCCTACTGCGGGGTGGCTAATCGTTAAAAAAATTTGCGGCTCGGATGTGTTGGGGCTGGAGGACTAAATCCTGAGGGGCACCGTGAAAGAGGGGTCCGTGCCCTCTCTGGCGCAAGGACGCAGGGGGGATTCCTGACGGTGGATCGTCTCGGAGCCGCCGGCGGAGCCGGAAGGCACCAGGAGGCTTCTGGACTGAGGCGGCAGCGCAAGCGTCTCGCGGCGGGCAGGCAGGGCGCCCGAATCGGCCGAATCCGGCCCATCCAGGAAGGCCAAATCAGCTCGGTCCTGGACCTCGGAAAGCCAAAACTCACCACCTTCGAGGGAGACTTCGGCCAGAGGCCCGCGAGGTTGCCAGGCGATGCGGAAGGGGGCACTCCATGCCCAGGTCAGCTCCTCGCCCTCAACCCCCACTCGGATGCGGAAGCGCGCCACATCACACGGCAGATTGGGGACGCGCCAGCGGTAGGTCCGGAGCCGGGGGTCCAGGCACGTGGTCAGACGGAGATTGATGGGCATGGGCGATTCGCAGATGAGGAGGAGTTCGAATTCCTCAGCGCCCTCGGGCAGGGTGCTCCACGAGAGGGTGAGCTCCTGCCCCGGCCGGAGGACTGGGGCGTCCGAACCCAGATTGAGCAGGGCCCGGGCACGGGACGCAAAGGTGGACATAGGCAGGCAGAGCAGAGCCGCCAGAAAAATGAGGCGGCGCCAGTCAACCCATGGCGGCTCTTTCAGGACGGCCCGTCTTGGTGCCATCCCACCCTCGCGCCGCCGGTGTCTTTTCTCCTGCCTCACGTGCATCTCGCCTCGAAGTTTTCATGGAGAAGGGCAAGCGGGTGTCCCGGTGCTCGCTCCTTACGGCCCCTTAACATACTCTGCCAAGGAGCCTGTTCCTGTCAATGGTTTTGCTGTACATTGCAGGCATCATCTCGGGGGGTGCCATGGCAAGACGCGCACGGGTTGAATCACCAGGGGCCGCCTATTGGGTGGAAACACGGTGCTCCAAGGGGGCCAGCCATTTGCTCGACGCGGCCGACAGGGATCGCTTCATGGAGATTCTCGGCCACGTGGTGACGCGCCACCGCTGGATCTGCCACGCCTACTGCATTTTGGAGGTGGGGTACGACTTGGTGGTGGAGACGCCTGAGGCCAACCTCTCCAGAGGCATGCGCGATCTGAACGGGGAGTTTACGCAGAGTTTCAACCGCCGGCGGCGTTGCAAGGGGCCGGTATTCAAAGGGCGATTTGGCTCCTGGCCGGTGGAGAAGGGAACGCCTCTCGTGGAGGTCTGCAGAGAGGTGGTCCTGGCGCCCGTGCGCGCGGGTCTCGTGAAGAAGGCGGGAAAATGGCGCTGGAGCAGTTTCGGGGCCACGGCGGGGACGGAAGATATGGCCCCCTTCCTCCGCTCCGAGTGGCTCCTCGCCCAGTTCGGCGGGAGGCCCAAAAAGGCAAGAAACCGCTACGAGAAGTTTGTGAAGGCGGGGCAGAGGCTGCCTGCGCCCTCGGTGGGCCGAGGTGGCTTCGTGGGTTCGGAGGCCTTTGGCGCGCGGTTGAGCCGTCCCAAACTGGCGCCTAAACCCACACCCAATGGCCCCCAGGGGCGGCCGCCCCTCTCGCGGCTCCTGCCTCGCACGGTTGCCCATGACCACGCTGAACGGGACCGCCGTGTCGCAAAGGCCTACCTCCGGTTTGGCTACACCCTCGCCGAGCTGGGAGGCGCCTTGGGGCTTCATCCCGCTACTATCAGCCGCATCGTACGGAAGGTGGAGCGGAGTCAGGAGTAAAGGAAGCTATTGGCGATTGTCTTTTTGGCTCATAGAAAAGCGGCACCAGCCCACATCTCATACTTCACAGCAGCCTGCCAGTTCTCCCTGTTCTCTGCCCCTTCGCATTCATGTTGTGGGAGGGTGTGTTGCGGTTCCGATCGATCCATTGTGCCCCTTCCTTGCCGCCTTGTACGATGACGCACTGTCGAATTATACTAAGGATCGAGTCTGGGGATAGGGCTGAGCGCAGCCTACCGGGAGAAAGCCGATGGTTGAAAACACTGAGGGTCTCATGGATCTAATCATCGCAGCGACAGGTGTAGGGGCGCTCGTCGCCACGGTGGGATCTAACAGGCGCGTCGCTTCGATTCCGATTCGTTCCCGGCGCCTGACAGCGCTTGGTGGCGCTATCTTCTGGATGACTTTCATTGCCCGCCAACTTCTGATCGAGTCCGGAACACCCATGCCATATCGTCTCCTGATATGGGCAGGTGCCGCCGCCGGCCTCATTGCCGTTTGCCTGCTCCTGGTGCCGTCCAAGGCGGCCAGTTCCTATCCAGCACGAGAGATGGCATGGCGGACGGCAGCCATGATCATTGGATTCCCTGCGATTGGGGCCGCCCTGTATTGTTGGGCCAACGGGCTCAGCCACAGCACCCTTTCTCAGGCGGCGACGATTTTGGGCCTATGTCTTATGGCGGGAGCGGTCATCTGGTCCACCATGTTGTCTAAGCGCCATCCCATGGATTCTGACTCCTCCTCAAGTGGATCTTAGCAGGGAAGGGCCGGGGCATTCCTTGAGGATGCCTCGGCCCTCATCATCTCCACACTTCCACTTCCAGTTCCAGTTTCCACTTGCACTGGCCCCCCTCGCAGTCATTCGTATTTCCCGCTATCCATAGTATACTTAGCCGCTTTGCGGAGGGTCGATGGACCTGAATTTTCTGCGGAACGTGGCCAAGCCGACGCGCTACACGGGCGGGGAAGTGAACGAGGTGGTCAAGGAGGATGCCCCGGGGCTGCTCCACGTGGCCCTTGCCTTCCCCGACGGCTACGACATCGGCATGTCCACCATGGGCCTCAAGATCCTCTACAGCATCGCCAACGCCCGGGAGGACATCTGGGCGGAGCGGGTCTTCATGCCCATGCCCGACATGGTGAAGGAGCTTGAGGCGCGGGAGCTCCCCCTCTACGGGCTGGAATCCAAGCGGCCCCTGCGGGCCTTCGACGCCATCGGCTTCACCCTTCAGTTCGAGCTCACCTACACCAACATCCTGCACATGCTTCGCCTCGGAGACATTCCTCTGCGGGCGGCGGACCGTGGCCCCGGGGATCCCGTCATCCTCGCGGGCGGCCCCTGCGCCGTGAACCCCGAACCCATCGCTCCGTTCCTCGACGCGGTCTTCGTGGGGGATGGAGAAGAGGGCATCCTCGACCTCTGCGAGGTGGTGCGCGCCACAAAGGGCCGGCCCCGCGCCGAGGTGTGGCAGGCCATGGCGAAGGTGGAAGGCACCTACGTCCCCGCCCTCTACCGCACGGAAAGGGACCCAGCCACGGGGATGGAGGTCGTGTCTGGCCCCGTGGAGGAGGACGTGCCCTTCCCCGTGCGGAGGCGCATCCTGATGGACCTCGCCCCGTACCCGTTTCCGGCGCGGGTGCTGGTGCCCCATCACGAAGTGGTCCACGACCGCTACTCCATCGAGATCGCCCGCGGCTGTGCCGTGGGGTGCCGCTTCTGCCAGGCGGGATACATCTACCGCCCCGTGCGGGAGCGCGAGCCCGAAGCCGTCCGCTCTTCCGTCCGCGAAGGGCTGAGGGCCACGGGATACAACGAGACGACCCTCTTGAGCCTCAACGCGGGAGAGTACGACGGGATCGAGCGGCTCGTGGCGAGCGTGGCGGCGGACGGGGCCTCCCAGAGCGTGGGCGTGGCCATGCCGAGCCTGCGCGTCCCCTCCCTCACGAAGGAGCTGGCCCGGTCCCTTTCGTCGGGGCGTAAATCGGGCTTCACGCTCGCACCCGAAGCTGGCACGCAGCGGCTGAGGGACGTCATCAACAAGCAGCTCACGGATGAGGACGTGGCGCGGGCGGCTTCGGTGGTTTTCTCCTCCGGCTGGAACCTCGTGAAGCTTTACTTCATCATCGGCCTTCCCACGGAAACCGCGGAGGACGTAGACGCCATCGCTCGGCTTGGGACGCGCGTGGCCAGAGCAGGGAGGGAGGCGGGCTGCCGGAACCCCGGCGTGACGCTCTCCACCTCGTCCTTCGTTCCCAAGCCATTCACGCCCTTCCAGTGGTGCGCCATGGCCCGTCCCGAGGTGCTCCGCGAAAAGCAGGACACGCTCAAGAGGGCCCTCAAGCGCCCCGTCGCCTACCGCTGGCACGACGTGGACGCGAGCCTGGTGGAAGGGGCATTCTCCTTGGGCGACAGACGCCTGGCTCCCGTGCTCGAAAGGGCCGCGGAGCTCGGCTGTGCCTTCGACGGCTGGACCGAGCACTTCGACGCGGCCAAGTGGAGAGAAGCCTTCGCGTCGTGCGGGCTCTCCATGGACGAGTACCTCTTCCGCGAGAGGTCGCGAGAGGAACGCCTGCCATGGGACGTGATCGACGCGGGCCTCACCAAGGCCTTTCTCTCGCGGGAATGGGAAAGGGCGCTCGCCGCCGAGGTCACGGGGACATGCGGGCCCCAGGCGTGCCACGGCTGCGGGTTCTTCGCCAAGACGTGCCTTTCGGGCGATCTGGAGCGCGCCCCCGTGCCCGAGCCGCCTCCCGCACCCGGCCGGGGAGCCAAGGCCATGGTATCCGTCAAATACCGGCTTCGCTTCCGCAAAGAGGGATTAGCGCGCTTCGTGGGCCACCTGGACCTCGTGGACATCCTCGTGCGGGCCCTCCGCCGAGCCGAGATCGCTCTCGCCTACTCCCAGGGCTACCATCCCATGCCCAAGGTTGAGCTGCCGGCGCCCTTGCCGCTGGGGGTGGAGGGCCGGGAAGAATGGATGGAGTTCCAAGCCGCACCGCTTGACCGGGCCGTGCTCCTAAAGCGCCTGGACGGCCTGCTTCCCGAGGGCCTGACGGCGGAACATCTCTTCATGATTCCGCCCAGTTCCCCGCCCCTCTCGGCGCTCACGGTCCAGGTATACGAGATCGCCACGGGGCGGTTGCAGGAGGCGGAGAAGCTGGCCTTGGAGGAGCGTCTCGCGGGATTCCACGCCGCTCCCGAGTGGCCCATCACCCGGGTATCCAAGGGGAGCAGCAGGACGTACGATCTCAAGTCCCGCGTGCTCTCCGCCAAGTTCGAGCAGGACCGGGCCGAGGTGCACCTCATGCAAGGAGGCTTCATGGATTTCGTGGGCCTCCTGTGCCCCGGCCCTGAACGGGACCGTCTCGCCCTGGCCCGATTGCGGTTTGATTTTCCCCCCTGACGCACGGGGGGCCATCCCGGCGCCTCCTCGAAATCCTTGTCCATTTCGAGTAGAATAACCCTTTGAGCCGCCTAACGATTTCGGCGGCGGACTGGAGCCGATGAAGCAGGAGTTGCTGGTCACCAAAGACCGGTGGCAAGTGCAAATCGCCGTTATAGAGGAGGGCCGGCTCGTGGAGTATTTCCATGAGCCAACCCATCTTGAAGGCCTCGTGGGAAACCTCTACGTAGGCCGGGTGAACCGCATCCTGCAAGGGATGGAGAGCGCCTTCGTGGATGTGGGTCTGGAGCGAGACGGCTTCCTGTACGAGGGTGACATGGGCCCGGCGGGGCTCATGGACGAGGAGGCGGGCGACTTCTCGGACCGCAAGAGCTCCACGGTGAAAAACCTCCACGAGGGCGAGCACCTGCTCGTTCAGATCATCAAGGAACCCATGGGGGCCAAGGGCTCCCGGCTTTCCACGGAGATCGCCCTCCCCGGCCACTATCTCATTTACATGCCCTTTATGAACCACTTGGCCGTCTCCCGGAAGATCGGCGGGACGGAGCGGGGGCGCCTGAAGGACATATTGCGGCGCCTCAAGCGCGAGGCCATGGGGGGGTTCATCGTTCGGACGGCCGCCGAAGGGGTGGCCGAAGAGGAGCTGGCCGGCGAAATGCAGGCGCTGGCCGATCTCTGGTCCCTCATCCGGCTCAAGAGCCAGCACTGCGAAGCGCCCGCCCTTGTGCACCAAGAAGCGGACCTGGTGGGCCGTGCCGTGAGAGAAATTTTACTTCGGGGCGAGGGTACCGTCATCACCGACGACGAGGAGATAGCCCAGCGTTGCAGGGAGCTGATGGAGACCCTCGATCTCAACCCCTCCAGAATCCGAGGGTGGGCCGACGCATCCGTGCCCTTGTTCGACCACTACCGGGTCCAGCAGGAGATCGACAAGGCCCTCCGGCCGAGGGTGTGGCTTCCCTCCGGCGGATGCATCGTCCTTCAGTCCACGGAGGCCCTCGTGGCCATCGACGTAAACTCGGGACGCTACATGGGCAAGAAATCCCTGGAGGAGACGGCCTTCGCCATCAACATGGAGGCGGTAGAGGAGATCGTGAGGCAGATCCGCCTGCGAAGCCTGGGCGGCATCATCGTCATCGATTTCATCGACATGACCAAGAAAGCCCACCGCGAGGCCCTCGTGGCCAAACTCAACGAGGCTCTCAAGACGGACCGGGCCAAGTCCCGTATCCTCACCATAAGCGAGTTCGGCCTCGTGGAGATGACCCGAAAGCGAAGCCACCGAAGCCTCGAACGCGTCATGACGAGTGTTTGTCCCTGTTGCGAGGGCAGGGGGCGAGTGCCCGCGGCCTGGCGGGTTGCCCAGCAGATCGCCCAAACCGTCGCGGGGATGAAGCAGCCCCGGCCAGCTACGGTGACCGCCTCGCCCGAGGTGGTCCGCTATCTGGAGGAGAACCGGGAGCGGTTCGGCCTTGGAGCTACCACCAAGATCGAGGCGGCGGCCCTCCCCAATCCCGCGGGCTATTCGGTCAAGCCCAAGTAGCGGCGCGCAGCACCCTCATCGCCTCATCTCGGCATTTCCCTATCTGGGCCTCGCTTCATTTCGTCATCCTCCCGCCCCGGTCGCGCGGACTCGCGGCGGGATCGCCAAGCCCCCAGGACGAGATAGGCCGTCAGAAGGCTGAGGAATGCGAAGACGAAGAGCCCGAGCCAGAGCTGGTAGTAGTGATAGAGGGAAGCGAGTTGGCCCCACTCCTGGCCGGCTCGGTGCGCCAGAAGAACCACGAAGGCTCCGAAGAGGGCGTTGCCCGCCAGTGCTGAAGCAGCCACGGGCAGGGCGTTCATTTTCAGGAGCCCCGCGGCGGGGAAGAGGACGATCCTGACGTAGGGCACAAACCGGTTCAATACCAGCGGCCAGTAGCCCCACCGCCCGAGGAGGCGTTCCACCCGGTCCATGGGCCGCGCGAACCTGGGACGCTTAAGATAAGCCGCGCCGAACCGCTCCCCCCACCAGAAGGCGAGCCACGCTCCCAACGTCCCTCCCACCGCTATGGAGCAAGCCGAATTCCATCCCGAACCGCCCCTCGCTCCTACGAGAAACACGCAGGCCACTTGGAGGACGTCGCCGGGAAAGACGGGAATGGTGTATTTGAGGAAGGCGAAGAGGGCCAAGGCCGCGTATAGGTATGCCAGGTTGTGCGGGAGCCATGCGGCGGGGTCGTGCCAGAGGCTCATTCGCTCAGCTCGGGCAGGAGACCAAGAAAACGGACGAAGTCCTTACACCCGAAGAATTTGTTCAGCCGGGCCTCCTCGCCCAGCGTCCGGGTCTCGACGCTGCCGTAATGATGGCCCGGGTGAATGGTGAGGCCGGGCGGAAGGGCCCGAAGCTTGGCCAGGCTCTGAAAAAGAGCCAGGGGGTCGCCTCCCGGGAAATCGCTCCTGCCGACCCAATCCACGAAGAGGACGTCGCCCGTGAAGAGCGCCTCGCCCACCCGGTAGCATGTACCTCCGGGCGTATGGCCGGGGGTGAAAACGGCCTCGACGCCGGGGATGCCGCTGAGCTTGCCCTCGCCGGGCAAAGCCATGGCGGCGGGAACTCGGGCCCTTTCAAGGGGATGAACCCAGGTGCGCGCTCCCGTGGCCCTTTCAAGCTCCGGGAGGGTGGCCACATGGTCCGGATGGGTGTGAGTAAGGAAAATCTCCGTCAGGCGGAGGCTGCGCGCGGCCAGAAGAGCGAGGATTTGGGAGACGCCGTAGGAAGGGTCCACGCACCAAGCCGTGCGGCTGGGCGTGTCCACGAGGCAGTAGGAGCGGTTGGCGTCGCCGCCCGCGTCCAGCGTGATGATCTCGCGCATAGGGTTCAACAAGGAGCAAAAGGAGAGGCATGGGGCCTGGGAGGCATGCCTGCCCCTCACGCCCCACGCCTCAATCCTCGCGCCTCAGAAGGGAATGTCCTCGTCGCTGTATTCGGGCTCTTTTTCCGTGGCGCCGCGGTCGCCGCTCTTGGCGGGTCCCCCATCGCCCTTGCCGATCATGACCATGTTGTCGGCCTTGACCTCCGTGACGCTTTTCTCGTTGCCGTCCCTGTCTTTATAGGTCCTCGTCCTGATCGAGCCCTCGATATAGACCTGGCGGCCTTTGTGGAGGTACTCGCCGCAGATTTCGGCCAGCTTGCCCCAGACCACCACCCGGTGCCATTCCGTGTGTTCCTGCTTCTGCCCTTCCTTGTCTTTCCAGGTCTCGTTGGTGGCGATCGTAAAATTCGCCACGGCGCTACCGCTGGGCGTGTACTTCAGCTCAGGGTCCCGGCCTAGGTTCCCCAACAGAATCACTTTGTTAACGCTACCCATGAGCCACACTCCTTTCTACCCGTCCTTGGGTGCCCCTATAATACGAAAGTGGCTTGAGCGGTGTCAACGAGACTTTCGGGAGACGGGGACCATGCGCATCGTGGGGGGGGAACACAGGGGCCGCAAGCTCTTCGCTCCCGATGGCGAGGCTACAAGGCCCACGGCCGAGAAGGTGCGTGAAGCCCTTTTCGATATCCTCGGAGTGCGCGTACCCGGCGCGGCCTTCGGCGACCTCTACGCGGGGACGGGTGCGGTGGGACTGGAGGCCCTGAGCCGGGGTGCGGCCCGTTGCCTCTTTGTGGAACGCCGCCGCCGGGCGCTGGAATGCCTTCGGAGAAACATCGGTGTATTGGGAGCCGGGCCGCGCGCCCGCATCCTTCCGGTGGACGCGGCGCAGGCCGTGGGGTTGCTGGAGAAAGAAGGCAAGCCGCTGGACATTCTCTTCTGCGACCCGCCCTATGCGGACGGCCGTTGGCCCTCGCTCCTGTCGGCCATGGGTCCAAGCGGAGTCTTGGCCGCGGGGGGCCTTCTTGTGGTAGAGCACGCCGTAAAGGCCCCCCCGGCGTGCCCAGAGGGGATGGAGCTGAAGCGAAGCTACAGATACGGAGATACTGGACTCACGGTGTTTGAAAGGACGGAAGAGGAGATGAGGAAATGAAGGGGCGTGGCGGGGCTGCCTTATCTCCCAATCCCCTCATTCCCGCCTCTCGGTTCTTCATTGAAAGCCTGCCCTCATGAGAGACGTGGTCGTGGGAACCGCGGGGCACATTGATCACGGAAAGACCCTCCTTGTCAAAGCCATGACGGGTATGGACGCGGACCGGTGGGAAGAGGAGAAGCGCCGGGGCATCACGCTGGACATCGGCTTCGCCACCCTGGCCTCGGAGCGAGGAACGCTCCACTTCGTGGACCTTCCCGGCCACGAGAAATTCATCAAGAACATGCTCGCGGGTGCCACGGGGGTGGATGTGTGCCTTCTCGTGGTGGCGGCCGACGAGTCGGTCATGCCCCAGACCGTGGAACACGCCCAGATCATCCGGCTCTTAGGGGTCAAATCGGGCGTGGTGGCCCTGAACAAGATCGATCTGGTGGACGCCGAGACGCGCGACATGGCCCTCCTGGAGCTCTCAGAGTTCTTGGCGGGGTTAGGCTTCGGTTCGTGGCCCGTCCTTCCCGTGAGCGCCCTCACGGGCGAGGGCATCGCCGGGTTGGTGGAGGTCCTCCACGAGCAGGCGGCCCGGACGGAGCGGCCCGCCGAGGGCCGGCCTTTCCGGCTTCCCGTGGACAGGGTGTTCCCCGTGAAGGGCTTCGGGACCGTCGTGACGGGCACGTGCACCGACGGGGTTCTGGAGGTGGAAGCCCGGGTGGAGGTGTACCCGGGAGGCGGACAGAGCCGGGTGCGGGGTCTCCAGGTCTTCGGCAGGGATGTGTCCAGGATTCAGGCGGGCCAGCGGGCGGCTCTCAACCTCCCGGACCTTCACCACCAGGATCTCAGGCGCGGTTGTCTGGTGGCAGAACCGGGCAGCATTTGGCCCACGCGTATGCTTGACGTAAGGGTGGAAGTGCTTCCCACGGCCCGCCTCCCCGTGAAGACCGGCTCTACCCTCGTCCTCCACCTTCACACTCAGGAGGTGGAAGCCCACCTTCACCTCAGCGGCGCCGCGGTGCTCGGTCCGGGTGAGTCGGCCCTGGCGCAGATACGGACCTCCGAACCTGTCATGGCTTGGCCGGGAGACCGGTTCATCTTGAGGCAGCCCGCTCCCTCGGGGACCGTGGCGGGAGGGGAGATCCTCCTCGTGGCCCGCCGCAAAGCGCGCTGGCGAAGGAGCCTCGATCGGGCCACGGCGGAGGCGCTCGAGGGAGGGGACTTTCTCGCTGCCCTTCTCGTAGAGGCCGGGCCCGTGGGCGTGGGTCCGGACCAGGCTTCGGCCCGTTTAGGCCTTTGGCCGGAACGGGCGCGGGCGCTGGCCGAAGCCACCGAAGCGGCGGGTAAAGGCGTGCGCTGGGGCCAGGGAAATTGGTGGCTGGCACCGGGCGAGGCCCAGGCGTGGCTCGACCGGTCCGAGGCATGGCTCACGGCGAGACACGGCGGCAAAGGCCCGGTGGAATGGTTCCCCAGGCAGGAATTTTTGGGACGATGGCGGCGTGTGCTGGGACCTCAGGCGGAGGCCCTCCTGGAAGCACTGGCGAGGGCCGGCCGCGTGGAAATCCGGGGAGATGGCATCCGGGCCGCGGGGCACCGGCTTCAGCTCACGGCGGTGCAGGAGGCCGCGGCGCGCGGCGTGCGCTCGGCCCTCGGCGGCGAGGGATACCCCATCCGCACGGGAAAGGAGCTGGAGGAGGAGCTGGGGCCCGCTGCGAGGCAGGTCTTGCCCCTTCTGGGATCGGCCGGCGACATCGTGCGATTCGGGGGTGACTTCTTCATGGCCGCCTCCACGCGGGACCTCCTGCGCGTGGCCCTGGCCGCCAGGGCGGGCGAAGAGGGCGCCGTTCTGTCCGTGCCTCAATTCAAGGAGGCGCTCGGAATCACCCGGAAGTACGCCATGCCCCTTCTCGAATACCTGGACGACCTGAAATGGACCCGCCGGGAGGGAGACGGGCGCAGAATTTTGGTTAAATGAAGAGCAAAGGTGAAAAGTGAGGAGTGAACCCCACAAGCTCCCGACCCTCAACTCTCAACGCTCAACGTTCAACCGGCACCCTTGTCCTCGCGCTCTCTTCCCCCTCGTGGGCCGACCTGCTACAATCGGCGTTCATTCGAGGAGTTGACCGATGCCCATCGACCCCAACACCCCCCCCATCGACATCCTTCGCATGGCCCTGGAGCGCGAGAAAAAAGCCCACGCTTTCTACAAGGAGGCCGCCGCCGTGGCTCAGCACCCCGCCACCAAGCAGACGCTCCTGGAGATGGCCGAGGAGGAAGAGCGGCACGTTCGCCATATCGAGGAGCAGCTGGACCGCTTTTTCTATGCGGACAACTGATTGGTCCCTCCCGAGACTGCCGTGAAACTGCCTTCGGGCCGCATTTACCTGGATTGCAACGCCACGACGCCCATGGCGGACCCCGTGGTTCAGGCCCTGGAATGCGCCCAGCGAGAGCTTTTCGGCAACGCCTCCAGCCTTTACCGCGAAGGGCGGGACGCCCTGGCGGCCCTCTCCGCCGCTAGGGAGCGCGTGGCCGCCCTCGTGGGCTGCGAACCCGGCGAGGTGATCTTCACGGGGTCGGCCACGGAGGCCGATCACTTGGCCGTCACGTCGGCCCTTCATGGGGCGGGTCCCGGGCGAAAGCGGGTTCTCCTGAGTGCCATCGAGCACCCGGCTGTCTTCGATCAGTGGGAGGCCATGGAGAGGAGTGGATTCCGGGTCGACGAGATCTCCGTCACGGCGCAAGGGGTTCTCGACCTAGCCCGGTTCGAGGCCCAGATGGGCGAAGACGTGGCCCTCGTGAGCGTCATGGCCGCTCACAACGAATCGGGGGTCCTCCAGCCTTTGGAGGACGTGGGGCGCCTGTGCCGCCGCTATGGCGCCCTTTTTCACACGGATGCTGTTCAGGCCTTGGGCAAGGTCCCCTCGCCTTGGCGGACGGCGCGGCCCCATTACGTGGCCGTAGCCGCGCATAAGCTTTACGGGCCCAAGGGAATCGGTGCTCTGGCTGCTCGGAATGGGGCTCCGCTGGTTCCCCTCCTCGTGGGCGGCGGCCAGGAAGGGGGGCGGCGGTCGTCCACCGAGGCCGTTCCTTTGGCCGTGGCCTTCGGTGCGGCCTGCAAACTGGCTGGCGAAGCTCTTGCTCAAGGGGGGCGATTGGCCCAGCTCAGGGACGACATGGAGCTTCGGCTTCGGGAAGACCATGGCGCCGCGGTGCACGGCGAGGGGGCCCCGCGGCTGCCCAACACCTCCTTTTTCAGCCTCCCTGGGTTCTCGGGTCCCGCCCTCGCGTCGGCCTTGGACGAGGCGGGAGTGGCCGTTTCCACCGGGTCCGCGTGCCACAGCGGAGGCACGGCGGGCCCGAGGGTTTTGAAGGCCATGGACGTGGATCGGCGCCTCATGGGATCCGCCCTTCGCGTCAGCCTGGGCCGGGAAAGCGCGCGGGACGATGTGGAGACGCTACTCTCCCGCCTTCCCGCCATCCTGAAGCGCCTGAAAGGTGGGCCAGAGGCTTGACGCGATGAGCGAAAAGGTTGAAGCTCTAGACCGTGTATGGGTTCTGGTCTGCAAGGGAGATTCGTGCAGCCAGAAGGGGAACCCCGAGAAGATCCGCGTCGCCCTCAAGCAAGCGGCGCGGGAACTGCCCGCCAAACGCGTGAAGGTATCGTACGTCTCCTGCCTTGGTATGTGCGGTGAGGGGCCGAACGTTTTGGTATGCAAGGGCGGGGTCGCCTTCAAGCGGTGTGGCGGGGCCGATGGCGAGGACATCATAGCCGAAGTGAGGCGGGATCTTGAACGAACTGATTCGTGACCCCAATACCCGAAAAGTCCTGGACCGCGTGAGTGACGGGGTCATCGTCACGAATCTCGATCGAACAATCGTTTTCATCAACGAAACGGCCCGGCGCCTTCTGAGGTATTCGGAAGGGGAAGTGGCCGAGGCGTGCTGCAAACAGATCACCCGCTCATCGGAGTGCGAGTATTCGTGTCCCATGACCAGGGCCATGCAAAACGGCCAGGACATGTCGGGCGTGCCCATGTGGTACCGAACCAAGGACGGCCAGCTCCTCAATTGCCTTACGAGCGTGACCCTCTTGCGGGACGACTCGGGCCGCATCGTGGGCGGGGTGGAGGTGTTCAATGACATTTCCCAGATCACGCGCCTGCAGGAGTCTGCCCAGGAGCGGTTCTCCTTCTCCAGCATCATCGGCCACAACAAGACCATGCAGGAGGTCTTCGACCTGATCAAGCTGGTCGCGGAGACCGACTCGACGGTTCTGATCACCGGAGAGAGCGGGACGGGCAAGGAAATGGTGGCCAACGCCATCCATTTCAATTCCACGCGAAGGACCCGGGCCTTCGTCAAGGTCAACTGCGCGGCGCTGAACGAGGGCGTCCTGGAGAGCGAACTCTTCGGACACGTGAGGGGAGCTTTCACCGGGGCCATCGCGGACAAAATGGGCCGATTTGAGCTCGCCCACGGCGGAACCATCTTCCTCGACGAGATCGCGGAAATACCCCCGGCCACGCAAGTGAAACTCTTGCGGGTCCTTCAGGAGGGCGAGCTGGAGAGGGTGGGGTCGGCCCGGGGAACTAAGGTCGACGTCCGGGTCGTGGCCGCGACCAACCGGGACCTGGTCACGGCGCTGGAGGAGGGGAGCTTCAGGCAGGATCTCTACTACCGGCTCAATGTCTTCCGCATCACCCTGCCGCCCCTCCGCGAGCGGCGGGATGACGTTCCGCTGCTCGTGGACCACTTCATCAAGAAGATCTCCGCCAAGATGCCCGCCAAAAAGGTGGATCGCATTGAAGCGGATGCACTGGCGCGGCTCATGGACTACCGGTTCCCCGGCAACATCCGCGAGCTGGAGAACCTCGTGGAGCACGCGGCCATCCGGTGCCAGGAAGGTATCATACGGACTCGCGACCTTCCGCTACCCACCTCAGCGCTGCCCGAAGAATCTCTGGCGCCCCTCTATCAGATCCATTCCCCCCTGGAGACCCTGGAGCGTGACCTCATCCTCAAGACCCTGGATGCCAACGCATGGAAGATCAACCGCACGGCCCAGCGCCTCGGCATAAGCCGCGTCACCCTCTGGCGGAAGATGAAAGAGTACGGGGTTCAGAAGCGGACAGCCGCCACCCCGTGAGGGCTCGCGGAAGCGGAGCGGCACATCAGCCCTTCGCGCTGATCCGGAACGACAGCGTCACGCTGGCACCTGACGCCGGAACGGCATAGAGTTCGTAGGTCCCCGGACCGAGCTCCAAGTCTTCGAGCGGGAGGGGGTCCGAGACGACCCCGCCGGGTTTGACGTAATAGACGAGAACCGTTTGACCGCCGCGCCGCAGGCTGAAGCCCTTCACGGTGTCCCGCTTTCCGCCAGCGCATGGGCGCCCTGGAGTAAGGGCCACCACCTTGAAAAAATAGGCAGCTTGTCCCATGGGCACCGTGAATCCGGCGGGCGCCGGGTCGCAGCCGGGACCGCAGGCGGCCTTGAGGACGGTCTCCCCGGTGCTCGCGGCTCCCGTGAGGCTAAGAAAGAGAAGGAGGAACGCGGTTCCAAGGGCCATCAAACGGGCCATGGCTGGAGACCTCCTCAGGAACTATACCATGGGCTGCCGGCCAATCACTCGTGTGGTATCCTACGTGAGGAAATGGCCGGCATGGGTAAGGCGTGCGCCGCCATGTATGGACCAGAGTCTGGCGGAGGACGAATGAGCCCCACGAACTGTCCAGCGTGCGGAGGCTCGGGTTACTTGGTTGAAGAGCACGGGGGAGCCCTGGTGGCCCGCCCCTGTTCTTGCCGCATTCCGGACCGCGCCACCCGCCTCGTGGAGCAAGCCTCCATTCCGCTCCGGTATCGCAAGGGCTACACCTTCGACACCTTCAAGCCGGCCCACGCCACTCAGGAAGAGGCCCTCATGCTCTCCCGGCGGTTCGCGGAGGACTATCCCGTCCTTCCCGAGGGGGCCAACGGCCTCCTGCTTTTGGGACCGTGCGGCGTGGGCAAGACCCACTTGGCCGTCTCCATCCTCCAGGAGGTGGTGGTCCGCAAAGGGATGCCGGCCCTGTTCGTGGACCTGAACGGGCTCTACCGGGAAATCAGGGCGACCTACGGCAGGACAGGCAGCGAGGAGACTGAGTACGACATCCTGAACCCCCTGGTCGAAGCGCCTCTTCTGCTCATCGACGAGCTGGGCTGCGTGTCCACCCCGTGGGCCCAAGATACCCTTCACTACCTTGTGAGCCAGCGCTACAACGAACAGCGTCCTACCCTGTGTACGAGCAACTACCTTGATGCGCCAGGACCAGGCGAAACGGCCCTCGAAGACCGAATTGGCACGCGAACGAGATCGCGGCTCATGGAGATGTGCCAGACCATTCTCATGGACGGGCCCGATCACAGGAAGCGGTGAGCAGCAAGCGGTGAGCGGTGAGAAACTAGGAGGGAGGAGACAAGTCCGGCCTAGCGCCCGTCGATGGTTCATCATGTTCCAAACTCCGAAATCTCAGGGCTCAGGCCCCTTGTCTGTCCCATCATTCTCAAATCTCAGATCTCCAATCCGCCATCCCCAACTCGCTCCCCGCTCCCGTTCCTTCCGGACAAAAAAAGGGCGAGCCTGCCGGCCCGCCCTTGGCGTGATGCATGGACAAAAGCTTAGAACTTGAACCAGATGCCGAGGCGGGCATCCCAGAAATCGTTCACTTCCCACTTGTTGATATGGTGGTAGGTGGCCTGGAGGCCAAGGCCGACGGAGCTGTTGAAGAAATAGCGGTAGCCGAGGGCGCCGCCGAAGGCCCACTCATTGCTGCCCACGTTGCCCAGGTCATATCGCTGGCCGTTGAGGTAGAACTTCGTGTTGGTGCCACCAAAGGTGTACCCGACGTTGATCTGGCCGTAGATCTGCCCGTTCTGGCCCGCCTGGCCCACGAATTCGGGGCCGACCTCAAACAGGTTCACCTGCCGGGAGAACTTATAGCTCGGTGTGTAGAAGAAAGGCGGGTAAGATAGGGAGGCCTTGTAGTCGCCCTTGTCATACATGTACCCGGCATGAATGCCGATCTTGTCCGTGAAGAAATAACCGAAATCGAGGCTGGTCACGAAGTTGCCTTCGCCCTTGGCCTTCGTCATGAGCCCCTGGTAATTGTAGGTGTAGCTCCCCGTGTTGAACTGGTAGCCGGGCAGGACAGCCACGTACCCCGTGCCGGCCTGCGCGAAAACCCCAAGCCCAGCGAGAACCAGAATCCCAGCGATGATCACTTTCTTCATCTCAACACCTCCATCAAATGTGCTACGCAACAATCCCACCTTTGGATCTGTCCATGTGGGGCGTCCCGGACCCCCGCGATCCGGGCCTCTCACTCCGAGCCATTTTGGCACCCTTTATCACCGTATTCAATCCCCGGCGCCTTTCGTGCTCATGCCTCCCTTATTCCTCAGCCAGCAATTGGGGTGCCATCGTGCAGGCTCGAGCCGATTCACTCCTGAGATCCACCCGCGCTGGAGCAATCCTCTCGTGTAATCATCTGATAAAACAGCGTTCACTTTTGCGACGGGTGGGACCCGCGTGCTTGGGGTTCAAAATGGCCGACCACCGTAAGATTCTCTTAGCCGTCTCTCAGGTCTTGGAGACGAGACAACCCAGGTCGCAATTCCGAGACCACGATGAGGTGCTTATCCAAGACTCATCAGGCCGGATAGGTGCCATGGATGTAGTCGGTCAAGTGGCGGATCGTGTAATCCTGATCTCTGGAAACCCACCGCGTGCAGTCCCCGATGGACACGAGGCCCTTGAGCTCGCCTTCTTCCAGTACGGGAAGGTGCCTGCAGCGCCGCTGCGTCATGACGGCCATGGCCTCCCGAACGGAGGTGTCCGGGGTGACGTACACCATGTCCGTGGACATGACGTCTTGGATGGGCGTCGTTTTGGGATCCCTGCCCGCCAGGAGCACCCGGACGAGAAGGTCCCGTTCACTGAAAATTCCCATCACATGCCGGTCTTTCATGACTAAAATGGCCCCGATATGGCGGTCGGCCATGGCGCCTGCCGTGTCCCACACGCTGGTTTCGGGCGAAACCGAGTAAATCGTCGCGCCCTTCTCTTCCAGCAGCCGTTTAACCTTGTCCATGGGGGGCCCCTCCTTTCACATGACGCGAGCGCGTAAGGCCAACCCCCCAAGCCTATAAGGGATCGTACACCTTGACCAGCTCAACCCTGTACCAGAGGGTCTTATTCCGGCCCACGAATCCCGCCCGGCCCTCTTGGCCGTAAGCCAATTCCGGGGGAATGATGAGGAGGCGCACCCCGCCTTCCCGCATGCCCTTGACGCCGAGGCTCCAACCCTCGATAACCTGGCCGCCTCCTATGACGAAGGATGCGGGCTTGCCCCGGTCTTCGGAGCTGTCGATCTTGACCCCGTCCACCCACCCTGTGAAGTTGAGCGTGACCGTGCCGCCGGCTTTGGCCTCTTTGCCCGTTCCTACCGCCAAATCCACGAACTTGAGGCCCTTCTCACCCTGGACGACCACGTCCTTCTCGGTGAGCCGGGGCGGCTTGGCGGCCTCTTGGGCCTTCTGGATGGCGGCCTCTACCCGGGCTTTTTCCTCCGCTGCCCTTTTGGCCTGGATCTCCTTCGGGCTTGGGCCGCAGGCGGCCACCAAGAGCAGGGACGCGAGGATCCCACCCATGCACGATGTGAGGCGGGGCATGCGCACGTCCTCCCTTATCTCGGGAACCGGCGGGGATGAAGGCACTAAGCTGCGGCTCGATACGTGCGCTTTTCCCCAAACCCCAAATCCCAAATGTTCCTTCCTATCGTACGGTCCACAGCTCCGTCTGGGGCGTGGCGAGATAGCGGGCCCCCGAAGCGGCCACCACCACGTCCTCTTCAATGCCTACGGCTCCAAAGCCAGGCACCGTGAGGGACGGCTCCAGCGTAAAGACCTGGCCCTCGGCGACGGGCAGAAACGGGGTGTTCTTGTAGCGGGCCCAAGCCGGTCCGAGCATGGCTCCCCCGTCGTGAACGTAGCGGCCCACCTGGTGGCCCAGCCCGTGGGGGTACTCCGGGAATCCCGCCGAAGTGACCCGGGAGCGGGCGATGGTGTCGATGTCCACCCCTTTGGCCCCGGGCTTCAGGGCTTGCCGGCAGGCTTCCACCGCACCGGCGATGGTGTCGAACCCCCGCTGGGGTGCTTCCGGAGCGTTGTCCTCGCCCTCCTTGAGGACGTACCACGTACGCTGCATATCGGAGGCGTATCCGCGCACGAAGACACCCATGTCCACGTGCACGAGATCCCCGCGCTGGATGGGGTTCTCCGTGGCCGCGCCGTGTCCCATGCCTGAGCCTCGGTCCCCCGCGAAGACGAGGGTTTCAAAGCTGGGCGTCAACCCCCGGGCGGAAATTTTGCCGTTGACGAAGTCGTACACCTGCTTTTCGGTAATGCCCGGCCGGAGGAACGCGTGGATCTCGCCCAGGATGTCCACGGTGATGTCCACGGCTTCTTGAATGGCGGCAAGTTCGAGGGGCGTCTTCTGGGAGATGAGGGCGCCGATGACCGGTTCGGCGGAGACGATTTCCACGCCCGGGAGAGCTTCCTTCAAGAGGCTTTCGAGGTAAAGAAACCGGCCGTGCGGAATGCCGTCCGCGGAGGAGTCGTTCAGGGAGAAGTTCACGGCTACGCGGCGCGGCTTCAGGGCCTTGATGTACTCCATGAAGGGCGCCTTGAAATCCTGAACGAAGGTGAGGACCTCCGCAAAGAGGCCGGACTCCTCGAAATCCTGTTGGTCAAGGCGCCCGCAGATGACGGTGGGCTTGCCTTCACGCGTGACCAGGATGGTGCTCTCCCAGGTGAAGTTGCCCGGAGAAATGTAGCTGAAGATGCGCTCGGCTCCCGCGCTCGTCTCCTGGACGAAGGTCACCCAGAGATCCGCGTCCATGGACTTCAGGACCGAGGCGGCCTGCTGGAGCTTCTGCTGGATGATCTCTTGTGATGCCAAATTCGATGCCATGGGGGCTCCTTATTTCGTCGTGGCCGGCGAGATGCAAGACGCGAGACGCGAGTCGCTGACCGGGTTCAATGGTGCCTCCAAAAGAGGTTCTTGACCACCAGGCCCGCCATGGAGGGGCTCTCAAGCATGCGGCGGCGAAGATAGGCGATGGCGTCGTTCCAGTCGTTGGCGAAGGGGATGTACAGACGAACCTTGACCCCCGCATCTCGCAGTTCCTTGATGATTCGGTCCCGGGGCACGCCGAGGAGCATCTGAAACTCGTAGCGGTCCTTGGGGATCTTCTTGTCCTGGAAGGTCTTCAAGGCCCGCCGGACATACCCGATGTCGTGGGTGGCGAAGCAGACGTAGTGGCCCCGGTTCAGCAGGATGAGGCTCTCTTTCAGGAGGGCTTCCTTCATGTCGCGCTTCTTGGTCATGGCGGCGGGAGCGGGGACGTTGTAGATGCCGATGACCATGCGGATGTTCGCCTTGAGGCCGTCGAAGGCGTCCAGATCCTTTTCGGTGCGGTAAAGCCGGGACTGAAGGACCGTGCCCAAAATGGGGTACTTGGGTTTGAGATCGCGGTAAAGCTGGATCGTCCAGTCCGTCACGTCGGTGTCTTCCATGTCCACCGTGAGGCCTCGGCCCGCGGCTTGGCAAGCGGCGGCCATCTCCTCGATGTTCCGCCGGGCCAACTCCGGGCTCACGTAATAACCCCAATGTCCCGGCTTGATGGAAATGGTGCAGTAGGAGCGCGTTTTCACAGCCTCAAGGGCCCGAAGGTAGGCGTCCACGGCCCCTCGCACCTTGGCTTCGGTTTTTTCGGCTTCTCCCAGCACGTCAAGGGTAGTCTCGACGCCCTTCTCCTCGTGGAGGCGGTCGGCAACGGCCAGGGCCTTTTCAAGGGAATCGCCGGCCACGTAAGGGGCGGCGAACACGCGGACGAGACGGCCGGGAATCATGTTCACGACGGTTTTTTTCGCGGCGTAAAGCGACATGGTTTAATCTCCAGGTGTGGGTGGATCCTCAATCCCAAGACTTAAGTATACCACTGGGCCCCGAGGGCTCCGAGCCGCTGGGGGGCCTCAGCAAGGGAGGAAGTGAGGCTTTTGGCCCAGAGATGAGGCGCGGCCAAGTGCATGTTGGGGCAGTGGGCTGTTTCACCCTGCTTCACTAACTTGCTCAAATCTCTTAGGTTGAAGCCCCGCTCACCTTGCCGTATGCTAACTAGCTGGCGGGCGGTTCCATACAAGGCGGAGAATCGGACCGCCCTAGACTCCACGCGCTCCGAACAGGGGGATCTCATGTCCAGAATCAAGCCGTTTCGCGCCTACCGGCCCCGGCCCGAGCTCGCCGGACGGGTGGCCAGTTTCCCTTATGACGTCATCAATTCCGAGGAGGCCCGCGAGCTGGCCAAGGGCAACCCGTACAGCTTCTTGCACGTGGGCAAGCCGGAGATCGATTTGAATCCCTCCGTGCCCCTTTACAGCGACGAGGTGTACGCCCAGGGGCGTGACAACCTGCGCAGGCTCATCAGCGAGGGCGCCCTCCTTCACGAAGACCGTCCCTGCCTCTACGTCTACCAGCAGAAGATGGGAGACCACGTCCAGGCTGGCATCGTGGGATTGTGCTCCGTGAAGGAATACGAGGACGGCCTCATCAAGAAGCACGAGTTCACCCGCAAGGACAAGGAGGACGACCGCACGCGCCACGTGAGCGAGCAGAACGCCAACGCCGAGCCCGTTTTTCTTACCTACCGCTCGCGCGGGGACATTGACCAGATCGTGAATTGGGTAAGGGCGGGCGAGCCCCTTTACGACCTGGTGACGGAGGACGGCATCGGCCACACGGTCTGGCGGGTGGATAACGAGGAGTGGCGGCACCACCTGGAGACCCTCTTCGGCCAAGTCCCCGCCCTTTACGTGGCTGACGGCCACCACCGAACGGCCGCGGCCGTGCGCACGGGCCAGGCCCTGCGAGCCGCGAGCCGCACCCATACGGGAGAGGAACCCTTCGAGTTCTTCATGGCCGTGGTCTTTCCCCACGACCAGCTCCAGATCATGGACTACAACCGCGTCGTGAAGGACCTGAACGGTCTCACTCCGGAGGCCTTTCTCGCCAGAATCGGCGAGAAGTTCGAGGTGGTTCCGGCCTCCGATCCCAAACCTCACGCCGCCGCTCATTTCGGAATGTACCTCGGAGGTAGGTGGTACGCCCTCGCGGCCAAGGCTGGTACGTATCCCGCGAGCGATCCCGTCAAAGGGCTCGACGTCTCCATCTTGCAGGACAACCTTTTGGCTCCCGTCCTGGGCATTTCGGACCCGCGCACCGACAAACGCGTCGATTTCGTGGGGGGCATCAGGGGCACCAAGGAGTTGGAGAGGCGGGTGAACCAGGGATGGGCCGTGGCCTTCTCCCTCTTCCCCACGTCCCTGGTGCAGCTCATGACGGTGGCCGACTCCGGCCAGGTCATGCCGCCCAAGTCCACCTGGTTCGAGCCCAAGCTCCGCAGCGGGCTCCTCGTCCGGTTGATCGAAGACTAAGAAACAAGAAACTCACCACGGAGGCACGGAGGAAGAATCTGGGGTAAGATTTTGGGGTTAACCGAGAGCTCTCTTCTCCTTTCTCCGTGCTCTCCGTGTCTCCGTGGTGAAGGGGTTTTCCTAGTTCTGATGGGAGGCAAACGATGAAGATCTTGATTGCGGATGCGTTTGACGCGTCGTTGCCTGGGAGGCTGGCGCAGTTCGGAACCGTGACGGACGACATGGGGCAGCTCGGTGTTGCCGAAGTCCTCCTCATCCGGTCCAAAACCAAGGTGACGAAGGAGATGCTGGAAGGGGCTCCTCAGCTCAAGCTCGTCATCCGGGGCGGCGTGGGCTTGGACAACGTGGACAAGGAAGCGTGCAAGGCCAGGGGCATCGAGGTCATGAACACGCCCAAGGCCTCCTCCGTGGCCGTGGCGGAACTTGCCATGGCCCTCATGCTCGCCGTGCCCAACCGCCTCATCGAGGCGCACAACGGCATGAAGGAGGGCAAGTTTCTCAAGAAGGAGCTCAAGCGCACGGAGCTCTATCAGAAGACCCTGGGCCTTTTGGGCATCGGCCTCATCGGGACGGAGGTGGCCAAGCGGGCCAAGGCCTTCGGCATGAAGGTCATCGCCTACGACCCCTTCGTCCTCAACCACGACGTGGCGCAGATCAAGCACTCCATGGACGAGGTGATGAAGGAGGCGGACTACATCAGCATCCACACGCCCCTTACGGACCAGACCAAAGGCATGCTCAACAAGGACGCTTTTGGGAAGATGAAAAAGGGCGTCATCCTCGTCAACACGGGCCGGGGGAAGGTGGTGAACGAGCAGGACCTCGCCGAGGCCCTGCGCTCGGGACAGGTGGGGGCCTACGCCACGGACGTCTGGTCCAGCGATCCGCCTCCCCCCGACAGCCCGCTGCTGGTGGCCCCGAACGTTCTCATGACGCCCCACATCGGCGCGTCGTCCAAGGAGAACCTCCTGCGCATCGGGGACATCGTCGTGGAGATATTGGCCGCCAGACCATGATGGCGTTCACTGGGAGGAATGGAGGATAGGAGGTCTTCATTGTTCAAAAGCCTCTCCTCCCATACTTCCGTCCTCCCTGTAGATGATCTATTACCCTTAGGAGAGAACGATGGGCAAGCGAGTGATCAACTTCTACGCGGGTCCCGCGGGGCTTCCGCTGCCGGCCCTGGAGCGGGCGCAGGCGGAGCTGGTGGACTTCGAGAACACGGGCATGTCGGTGATGGAGATCAGCCACCGCGCCAAGGAGTACGAGGCGGTCCACAACGAGGCCATCGCGCTGACGAAGGAACTCCTGAACATTCCCGGCAACTACAAAGTCCTGTTCCTCCAGGGCGGCGGGCACCTGCAGTTCGGCATGCTCCCCATGAACCTCCTCTACAAGGGCCGCAAGGCGGACTACATTTGCACGGGCTCCTGGGCCGAGAAAGCCTACAAGGAGGCCAAGATCGTGGCCGGGGACGACGTGCGGTGCATCGCCTCCACGAAGGAGGAGAAGTACGCGCGCCTGCCTCGTCCCGAGGAAATCAAGGTCAACCCTGACAGCGTCTACGTGCACTTCACCACCAACAACACGGTGGAAGGCACGCAGTTCAAGGCCTTCCCCAAGGCCGGCTCCGTGCCGCTCGCCTGTGACATGTCCTCGGACTTCATGTGGAAGCCCTTCGACATCAAGCCCTTCGGTATGATCTACGCGGGCGCCCAGAAAAACCTCGGCCCCTCGGGCGTCACCGTGGTCATCATCCGCGAGGATCTCCTCGGCCAGTGCCTGGACAAGGAGCTGGTGAGCTACCTCCGCTACCGGATCCACGCCGAGAAGAACAGCCTCTACAACACCCCTCCCACCTTCGGCATCTACATCCTGCGCAACGTGCTGGCCTACAACAAGTCCATCGGCGGCGTGGAGGCCATCTACAAGAACAACCTCAGGAAGGGCGAGCTGCTCTACGGCTGCATCGACAAGCACGCGGGCTTCTACAAGGGGTTCGTGAAGGTCAAGGAGGACCGCTCCCTGATGAACGCGGACTTCTTCCTGCCCACGGAGGAGCTGACCGCCGCTTTCGTGTCCGAGGCAAAGAGCGCGGGCATGGTGGGGGTGAAGGGGTACCGCGACATCGGCGGCATCCGCATCTCCATGTACAACGCCGTTACCGTGCCGCAGGTGGAGACCCTCGTGAGCTTCATGGAGGAGTTCGTCAAGAAGAATGGGTAGGGGAGAAGCGAGACGCGAGACGCGAGACGCGAGACGCAAAAGAAAAGAGGCGGGCCTGCGGGCCCGCCCTTTTCATGTCCTGAAACCGAGGGCGAGGTGTCAGGTTGTCTCGCCGCCGTCGTCCCCTATCTCGTCGTAGTCCTTATCGGAGAAGACGGCCGGCGAGCTGGAGCCGAAGTGGACCACGGCGCTGAACGCGTCCAGGCCAGAGGCGTCGGCGGCCGTCGCCACGTCCTCCATGACCATGTCGATGGCGTCGTCCTCGGTTACGTCATCCTCGTAGGCGCCGCACCACGTTCCGGCAAACGGCTCCACGCAGTCCCACTCGAGCTTGTCCATCTCGCGGCGAAAGGCCTCCCACTGGCCCTCCGGTACGCCTTGTCCGGGTTCCACCGTCAGCATCGCCACCCATCCCATGGCCTCCTCCTTCCGCGCGCCGCGCCAAAGTGAAAGAAGTGTATCACGCCAGGATCATGCCGGGGAGTGGGGCGCATGGCGCCGGAAGAGGAATCGTATGGCAGGGTTAATTTGTGGGGCTTGACAGGCGCCCGGGGGGGGGGGGGGTAAA
>JBBIKI010000019.1:0-4445 GCA_037445535.1 Acidobacteriota bacterium
ACGAAAACCGTGTTGACCGGTAGGGTGGGCTTGAGCGGCCGCAGGCCGCGGTGCCCACCGATAACGTGGTTTCGCACCGGCCATGGTCACGGCGGATACACAAGATTGAGAGTCTGGACGTGATCCCCAGAGTTGTAAACGTGACCCCAGAGTTGGGTCTTTCGAGGACCTGGTCCTGGCCTCCGAAAAGGGCGCAAAGCGCCGCTGGGCTTTCCGATTTCAACTGTCATCCTTGATTCCCAGGCAATAACCCTCACCTAGGCGGCGGAATGGGGTAGACTAATCACTTAAAGGGGGGGCCATGACCCGAAAACACGAGCACGACAAGGCTTACCACAAAGAAACACGCCTGATCCACGGCGACTTTCACTCACCGCACTGGGACTACGGCGATCACATCGTCCCTCCCATCTCTGCCTCGGCCGCCTACCGCCTGCGCAGCGCGGAGCGGGGTGCCGAAGGGTTTCAGGAGTTCGCCAACCCCGAATTCAACCGCCACACGCACCCGCCTATTTACATCTATGACCGGCTGGACGAACCCTCTCGGTCCATGCTTGAGGACAACATGGCGGCGGCGGAAGAGGGCGAGTGCGGCGTTGCCTTTTCCACGGGCATGGCGGCTATCGCGGCCAGCCTTTGCGTGCTGGCCAAATCGGGAGACACGGTGCTCGCCCATCACACCCTCTACGGGTGCACCTATTCGCTCCTGACGAACTGGCTGCCGCGCTTCGGGGTCACGGTCAAGATGATGAATTGCCTCGACCTTGAGGCCCTGGACAAGGCCCTCACTCAGGACGTGGCGGCCGTCTATTTCGAGACGCCCAGCAACCCCATTCTGGAACTGGTGGACGTGGGCGCGGTCCGGGCCGCGGTGGACAGGGCCAACGCCGCCCGGAATCCCAAGAAGCGGCGCATCTTCATCGTCGTGGACAACACCTTCGCCACGCCCTTTTGCCAGCGCCCCATCACCCTCGGCGCCGACGTGGTGGTGGAGTCCATCACCAAGAACGTGGGCGGATTCGGCACGGACATGGGGGGCATGTGGGTAGGGCCCCGCCTTCTAGAGCCGGACATCCTCCTTTTCCGCAAGGATTTCGGGTCGCCTCTGGCCCCGAAGGCCGCGTGGCCGCCCCTGGTTTACGGTTTGCCGACGCTCGGGCTGAGGACCGGCCGGCAGATGGAGACGGCCCTGGCCCTGGCCCGGTTCCTCGGCGGGCACCCCGCCGTGGAGCGCGTGGTCTATCCCGGCCTGCCGAACCATCCGCAACACGCCTTGGCTCGCAAGCAGATGGTGGACGTGGACGGCAACTTCGCTCCTGGAATTCTGATCTATTTCGTCCTGAAAGGCATTCCCGAGGAGGCCAGGGAGGCTGGACGCAAGGTGATGAACCACTTGGCGGATCATGCCCTGAGCGTGACCCTTGCCGTGTCGCTCGGCCAGATCCGAACCCTCATCGAACATCCCTCCTCCATGACCCACGCGCCCCTCCCCGTGGAGGCCCAAGTGGCCGCCGGCATTGATCCGGGAGGCATCCGTATCAGTGTGGGCCTCGAAAGGGTCGAAGACATTCAGCGGGATCTCCAGGAGGCGCTGGACAGCCTGTAGACGGGGACAGGGGACAAGAAGGGAAGCCTGCTTGGGCGTCTTGGGTTTCCCTTCCCGGGTTCGCTCGCCAGCGTAGAGGCGGCTGACGAGAGGCGCCAGGACCGAGTTCAGGCAAATAGGGGGTTGATTGGACCTCTTTCGATGGGTGCCAGGCAAAGGTCCCGCCCAGATCGCACCCAGGCCGGGTGTGGCCTCCCTCCTTCCATCAGACAGCCCGCTGAGCGGAGCCCCCTGCCTCCTTATCCTTCCGCCCCTGTGGGACCACCACGGACACGTGGCATGGCTCGGCGCCCTGCTGGAGCAAGCCGACCTCCGTGGATGCTCCAGCGCGGACGAGGCCTTGGCGCGCCTGGTTCGGGCCGCCGCGCACCTTCCTTCGGACTCCTGGGCCGAAGGATTCGGCTGGGACCAGAACCTCTGGGGAGGGGTCTATCCGGGCCGTGAACCGCTGGATCGCCTCTTTCCCAACCGGCCCGTGTATCTGCGGCGGGTGGATGGCCACGCCGCCTGGGTGAATTCCATGGCCCTGGCCGCCGCGGGCATCCACGAGGACGCTCCCGATCCTCCGGGCGGCGCCTTTCTTCGGGAGGAGGGCCGGCTTTCGGGCATCCTCCTGGACACGGCCATGGAGCGCCTGGCGGACCACGTGCCGGCCCCGTCCATCGCGGACCTCCGCCGCCGTGTATTGAGCGCCCTGAATCACCTCCGAGAGGCAGGCCTTTCTGGGGTCACGGATATGGGGCTGGAGCCCGCCCACGTGGCCGTTCTGGAAGCTTTGGACGGAGAGAAGGCTCTGCCCATTCCCGTGGAGGGTTTCGCGTGGGTGCGGCCCGGCCAGAGAGATCTTCCCGCACCCAAGGCTGGGACCCGCTTTCGCCTCACGGGGATCAAGCTCTTCGCCGACGGCGCCCTGGGGAGCCGCGGCGCGGCGCTGAGCGAGCCCTACGACGACGCTCCCGGCGCCAGGGGATTTCTCCTCTGGGAGACGGGCGACATGGCCCGAGTTTTGAGGGAGGCGCGGGCGGCGGGGCTTGCCGTCGCGGTCCATGCCATCGGCGACCGGGCCGTAGGGCAAGTCCTGGATGCGGTGGAGAGATCGGAGAGCGGAGGGGTACGAATGGAGCACGCCCAGGTCGTGTCGGAGGCTGACGCGGGGCGAATGGCCTCTCTGGGCGTCACCGCGAGCATCCAGCCCTGCCACTATCTGTCCGACCGGGGCTGGGCCGGCGCGCGCCTGGGCGGAAGAATGAACCAGGCGTACCGGTGGAGCTCCCTCCGTCGGGCCGGCGTGCCCCTTCTCATGGGCACGGACTTTCCCATCGAACCGCCGGGCCCGGCGCGCAATTTTATCGCAGCCGCGGGCCGGGAGGACCCCTCCGAGCGGCTGTCCGCCGAGAACGTCCTGCGCGCGTATGCTCCGCCGGATCATCTGGATCCGGCCTTTGCCTGCACGCTTCTGGCCTGCGAGGCTCCTGAGGCCCTGGGACGGGTCTCCGAGCCCCAAAGCCTCGTCTTCGCCCCACCCCCCAGCGGGGCCATGAAATGATGAGGCTTGAAAACGAAGACTTGTTTGCCCTGAGGGCTTGGATGGCCCAGGCTCTGGGCATGAACGGTGAGAACTATCGTCCCGCCTTCCTGGCCCGGCGCCTCTGGTCCCGCATGAGAGCCACGGGAACCCCCGATGTCCCAACCTATCTCGCTCTGGCGCGCCGAGATGCCGCGGAGGCCCTCACCTTGGCCTCCAAATTCCTGGTGCCGACCACCGAATTCTTCAGGAATCCTGAGGTGTTTCAGGCCCTGGGCCGGGAGCTCGTGGCCAGGACGTCCCGCCCAGGTTGGGCCACCCTCCGCGCCGTGTGCGCGCCCTGCTCGACGGGGGAGGAGGCGGTGAGCCTCGCCATCCTCCTGAACGAGCTTGGCCTGCGGGGCCGCATCGTGGCGCTGGACCGTTCCCGCGGGGCTCTGAGGGCGCTTCGGTCCGGCCTTTGGCCCCGGCGCTCCATGGAGAAGGTGGACTTGCGGCGGAGGGCGAGGTATTTTAGAGAAGAGGGAGAGACGTCCAGGATTACGGAGGACATCGCCGCTCGTATCCAGCCTGTCTGCTGTGATTTGAACGGCGGCATACCGGCGGGCGGCGTTCACGTGGTGATGATGAGGAACTTTTTCATTTATTTGACTGAATCGGCTCAGGGACGCCTCCTCGAAGAGGCGGCGAGGGCCGTAGTCCCCGGCGGACTCCTGGTCTTGGGGCGCGTGGAAATCCTCCCTCGCGCCGCCCTGGGCCCTTGGACCCTGGTGGAAAGGGACGCGCGCATTTACGAACGGACTGGGGGAGCGGGATGAGAAAAAAAATCGCGTGGGCCTTTGTCGGCGCCGTCATGCTGCCAATCCTCGTGGGCCTGGCCCTCGACGACTGGATCAACCCCCACGACTTGTCCCAGAACCGCCTCATTGTCTTCTTCACCGGCTTAGCCATGGCCCTCCTGTCCGCATGGGCCGGGGCCCGCTTCCTGACGAGGCGCCTCGTGAGCCTCGCGGAGGCCAGCCAGAAGGTAGCCGAGGGTGACCTGTCTCAGGAGGTTCGGGTTGAGACGGACGACGAGGTGGGGATGCTCGCGGGGTCACTCAGGACCATGATGGCGAGCCTCCGTGATATCGTCCGGCAAGTACAGACCAGCACGGGCCTCATGTACGAGGCCGTACAGAACCTGTCCGTCTCCACGACCGAGGTGACCGCGAGTACGTCCGAAGTGGCGGCCAACATCCAAAACATCGCCAAAGGGGCCGAGACCCAGGCTTCCAGCGTGGAGCGCGCCGCGGAGGTGACCCAGAAGATCGC
>JBBIKI010000019.1:4545-29549 GCA_037445535.1 Acidobacteriota bacterium
GGACCCAGGAGGTCTCCAGCAGGATGGAAGAAACCCGCACGGCGGCCCAACTGGGGCACCGTAAGACCGCGGCCGTAACCGAGGCCCTCACGCGCATCACCGCCGGAGCCACGGGAACGCAGGATTCCGTGCGCGCCATCGCCCAGGGCGCCGTGAGCCAGGCCGAGGGAATGGAACAGCTCAGCGGCGTCATGGAGGAAATTCAGGGCGTGGCCACGGACAACGCCGCGGGCACCCAGGAGGCCTCCGCTGCCACGGAGGAGACCACCGCCAGCATGGAGTCCATCAACCAGCAGGCCCAGGCCCTGCTTTCGGAGGCCAACCGCCTCCGGTCCCTCGTGGACAGATTCAAGCTGTAGCGGGGCCGGAACCCGCAGGAGAGCTCCAGGGTGCAGCAGTTACTCGTCACGAGGATCGGTACGCGCAGGGTGGGCTGGACCACGGGCCACCTGGAAGAGATCGCCGCCATGCCGCGCCTCTTCCGGCTGGCCCAACCCTTCCCCTACCTTATGGCCACGGCGTTCATGAGGGGGCGGCTCATCACCGTGGTCAACACGTCCACGCTCATCGGGGAGGCGGAGGAATCCCTCCAGGGAGGGCTTTTGCTGCGGCTGGCGGCGCCCGCGCCGAACTTGGGCTTCGCGGTTCCGGCCATCGAGAGCGTCATTCCCTTCCACGAGCTCACGCTACGCGAGGAAGGGGCGGAAGGAATCTGGGCCGGGGTTTACCCCTGGCAGGAGGTGTGGGTCAGCGTCATCAATCCGGCGGCCGCGGCCGCCGAACTGGCCAGGGCCATGGCCCTTGTCACTCGCAGCCAATCAACAGGGAGGGAGCATGCCTCATAAGGTACTCGTGGTGGACGACGCCATGTTCATGCGGGCCATGATCCGGGACATCCTCGTGAACTCAGGTGCCTACGAAGTGGTGGGCGAGGCCGCCAACGGCCAGGAGGCGGTGGAGCAGTACAAGAGCCTCAGCCCCGATCTGGTGACCATGGACATCGTCATGCCCCAGATGGACGGAATTGAGGCCACTCGGGAAATCCTAAAGCAGAGCCCGAAGGCGAGGGTGGTCATGTGCTCGGCGCTTGGGCAGGAGGCCCTGGTCATCGAGTCCATCGCCGCGGGCGCCAAGGACTTTATCGTGAAGCCCTTCTCGGCGGAGAAGGTGCTGAAAGTTCTCGACTCCGTCGTGGCGGGATGATCGGGCCGGGTCCCGGCCACCGGTGAGGCGGGGATGGACCTATCCAAGTACCTCGAACTCTACCTGAGCGAGGGCCGCGAGCACGTGAGCCTCCTGAGGCAGGGCCTCCCCCTGGAGGGGCCCGTTGCCGCGGACGCGGTCACGGACCTCTTTCGGCATGCTCACTCCCTCAAGGGGATGGCGGCCTCCATGGGGTTCGAGCTCACCAGCCGCCTCTCCCACGATTTGGAAGCCCTTCTCGACCATTGGAGGAAAGGGGCGGAGGCTACGCCCGAGCAGAGGGCCGCGGCCTTGGCTGCGGTAGACGTTCTAGACGCCTGCATGGACGCGGTGGAGCGCCAGTCCTCCGATGGGGACGTGGCCCCGAGGGTGGAGGCGTCCATAGCCGGGTTGGGGGCTGCCTCGGTCCGGCGCGAGGCCGGACACCCCTCCACCGGCTCGGCCGGGACCGAGGCGAGCAAGGCGGCCGCCGTGGCCGAGGGTCCGAGAGGACGGGTTGCAGGCAATTCCGCACCCGGCTCAGGGCCCCGGGCCCGGATCAAGGTCTCCATCGACCCCTCGTGTCCCCTGCCGGCGGCGCGCTTTATGGTCATGGCCGAGCGTGTCAAGGCTGAGGAGCCGTCGGCCGTCCTCGAACCGGATCTCCAGCGTATCGTGAAGGAAGGCCTCCGCTCCGCCGTGTTCCTGGTCCCGCCTGGGCCCCTTGTCAAGGATCTGGCCCTGTCCCTCCGAAGCCTCCCCGACGTGGCCGGCGTGGAGTTGGAGCAGGCCTCGGCCCCGCCGGTACGGTCCGGGATCGAGGGGAGCCTCGTGCAGAGCATGCGGGTGTCTCCAGAAGACCTGGACGCCCTGCGGGAGCAAGCCTCGGACCTTCTCTACCATCTGAACCAGTTCGAAGCCGCGCTGGGGCCCGAAGAAAAGCGCCGCCACCACTTTTGGCTGGAGTCGGAGCGGGTCCACCTCAACCGCCTCTTCGACCGTATCCTCTCCATGAGGCTCGTCTCCTTTGAAATCCTGGCAGAGCGCCTTGGGCGCACCACGAGGGAACTCTCTTCCCGGCTCGGGAAGGCGGCGAGCCTTACCGTCTCGGGGGCCGAAGAGCGGGTGGACAGGGGCCTTCTGGAGCGGTTGCTGGATCCCCTCAACCACCTCGTTCGCAACGCCATGGACCACGGCCTGGAGGCGCCCGAGGAGCGGCGGCGCGAGGGGAAGGCGGAGGGCGGCCGGCTCACCCTCGACATCCGCCGGGAGTCGGAAGCCCTCCTCATCTCCTTCGAGGACGACGGACGGGGCATCGATGTGGACGTGATCCGCCAGGCGGCCGTGGACAGGGGCCTCTTCGCCCCGCACGAGGCGGCCCTGCTCGACCACACCAAACTCCTCGACCTGCTTACCGCGCCTGCCTTCTCCACCAGGAAGGAAGTGACCGACGTGAGCGGCCGCGGCGTGGGCCTTGACGTGGTGAGGTCCGCGGTGGAGTCCTTGGGGGGCCACCTGGAGATGGCCAGCGAGAAGGGCCGGGGAAGCCGGTTCACCCTCGTCATTCCTTCGGCCACCACCCTGACCAGGGTCCTTGTCTTCGGATGGGACGAGGAGGTGCGCTACGGCATTCCTGCCTCCCAAATTCAGCGCATTTATCCCCTCTCCAGCGCGCCCCTGGTCTGGTCGGGAACCCGCCGTTTCCTTCAAGCGGGCGAAGAACTCCTGCCCGTCTTGGAATGGAGGGCCGGTCCCGTGGGCCGGGACGGCGCGGGACTCCGCCTCGTCCATCCCGAGGGAGACCGGGTGCTCCTCGTGAGCCGGGTCTACCAGGGAGAACGGGTGGTGATCATGCCCTGGGGCGCGCCCCTGGAGATGGTGTCGGAGTGGATGGGCGGCGCGCTTCTGGCCACGGGAGAGATCGCCTACGTTCTTGACGGCCGGGTCCTCATCAGGAGGGAAGGAGACTAGACATGGCCAAGTTCCACCCCATCGAAGAGCGAGAGCTGGACGCCCTCCGTGAAATCAGCAATATCGGCGCCGGGCACGCGGTCACGGCCCTCCACCAGATGACCCGGCGGGTCATCACCCTCGAGGTTCCGGCGGTGAACTTGGTGCCCTTCTCGGAGGTGGCCCATAGGCTGGGAGGGCTTGAAGAGGAGGTGGTGGGGCTCTTCTTCAGGGTCTACGGCGGGTCCCGAGGCAACATGCTTGTGGTCATGTCCCGCACGTCGGCGGAGCACCTCCTCACCGTTCTTTTTGACGGGGACGGCCCCAAGCGGCCTTTAGGGGATATGGAGATCTCAGCGCTGAAGGAGGTGGGGAACATCCTCACGTCCTCCTACTTGACGGCCATCGGCTCCCTGCTCCAGATTCCGCTCATTCCCTCCATACCAGCGTTCTCCATGGACATGGCGCAAGCCGTCGTGGACCTTCTCCTGATCGAGCTCGCGGAGGTGACCCACGAGGCCCTCGTCATCCAGACCGACTTCGCCACGAGGGACAAAACCTTCACGGGCCACTTCTGCCTCTTGCCCGATCCAGGCTCCATCGAGACCATCCTCACGGCCATCGACAGGCTGCAGAAGAAGGGTTGAAACGGTCCGCCTTCATGACGTCTCCCCCGTTGAGCCAGCTCGCTTCGAAAGCCAAAGTTGAGGCGCCGGGACGGCTATCGCTCCTGGACCACGCGGCCTACGCCGTCATTCTTGCGGCGCTGATCACGGTGTTTGCCCTGGCGGGGTGGGTGCATCCCGATCCGGCAGGCCTGGGCACCCACACCCAGCTTCACCTGCCCCCCTGCGGGTTCTATGAGATGTTCCACAAACCCTGCCCCTCGTGCGGCATGACCACGGCCTTTGCCTGGATGATGCACGGCCATCCCGTGGAGGCCGTGAAGGTCCAGCCCGCGGGAGCCGCCGTCTTTTTCGCTGGGGCCTTCCTCCTCGGATATCTGCCCTGGATGTGGGTACGCCGCAGGCCGCCCGCGGAAATATTCGACAAGCCCGCCTTCCTTGTGGTCACCCTAAGCCTCATCGCCCTGATTCTGGCGGTCTGGGGCATCCGGGTGTTAAGCTGAACACCTTATTAAGGTGCCAGAGGGCTTTCATAAGGGATTGGGAAGGGGAGAGCGATGAGCGACGAGAATATCACCTATGATGCGGTTTCAATTCCTGCTTACCCGGACAAGGCCAGCGGCATGGCCATCGCCGCCCTGGTGCTGGGGATTCTAGGGTTCTGCTGCTGCGGGATCTTCGCGGGCATCCCGGCGCTGGTTCTGGGTTTCATCGAGAACGGCAAGATCAAGCGCCTGGAGAGCTCTCCCAAAGGCAAAAGCTTCGCCGTCGCGGGCATCATCCTGGGGATCCTCTCTCTTGTTGTGGGATGCCTCCAGATTATCTGGATCATGTTCTGGGGCGGTATGAGCTTCCTGCAGAACATGGCTCAGGGGATGCACTAGCAGCCTGCCTGAGGCCCGGTGCTACGCCCTCGGATGGAACTGCCTGTAGATCCGCTTGAGGCGTTCCTGCTCCAGGTGGGTGTAGATCTGGGTCGTTGAAATGTCGGCATGGCCCAGGAGGATCTGGACCGCGCGCAAGTCGGCCCCGTGCTCCAGCAGGTGGGTGGCGAAGGAATGCCTCAGGGTGTGCGGGCTCAGGTGCTTGGTGATGCCGGCGGCGCGGGCGCTTGAGGTGATCATGATCCACACCATCTGCCGGGTCATGCCCCCTCCCCGCGCCGTCACGAAGAGCGCCGGGGCGGAGCGGTCCTTGAGAAGCAGCGGCCTGGCTTCGGCCCGGTAGCGCGCCACCCAGTCCTGGGCCACCTCGCCCAGGGGCACCACGCGCTCCTTGCTTCCCTTGCCCATGACCAGGACGAAGCCCGCCTCGGCGTTGGTCCGATCGAGGGTGAGGCCCGTGAGCTCGGAGACCCGGATGCCCGTGGCGTACATCACTTCCAGGAGAGCCCGGTTGCGCAAACCGAGAGGTCTGGAGGGGTCCGGCACGGCCAGGAGCCGCTCCACCTCCTCCGTCGTGAGGTAGCCGGGAAGCCGCTTGAGCGCCCTGGGGGGATCCACGTTCTCCGTGGGGTCCGCCTGCACCTTGCGCTCCAGAATGAGAAACCGATACAAGGAACGGATCGCCACGAGGCGCCTGGCCGCCGTGGACGCGGCCCTCGTGGCGGCGTGCTCGTTGGCCATGAACGCTCTCACGTCCTCCCGGCGCACATCGGCAGGCGTCTTTTTGCAGTGGGCGAAAAACCGAAGAAGGTCGCTCCTGTAAGCTTCCACCGACCTGGGCGAGAGGCCTCGTTCTACGGTCATGTGATCCAAGAACAGGCCCACCTCCGCGGGAAGCACGGCATGCTCATCCTGCGCCTTCGGTTTGCCGCCCTCATGGGCTCCCACGATCACCTCCACCTGAAGTCTTAAGTCATAGAGCCGGTGGGTGGGTGCACCGCTCGGCCCGCGGCCCAGCGGACTCCCGCGCTACCATGGGCGTGGTTCCGGTCGCGGTCCTGTTTTCCCGCTTCCCGCTCACTGCTCCCCGCTCGCGTTTTTACCAGTACCTTTCGACATGGACCTGTCCTGGCCGCTGGCGTGTGTGTTCGTTGAAGCCCTGGTTTGCCAGAATGGAGACCATGTTCTCCACCATGGCGGGGTTGCCGCAGAGGAAGACGTGCGTGTTCTCCGGAGTCGCCTCCATCCCCCAGGCCCGGTTCACCGCCCCAGATTTCCACATGTCCTGAACCCAACCCGTGGCCTGAAGCCAAGGAACGGGATCCTCCTCGGGGTTGCTGATGACGGGGATGTACGCGAAGTTATTGCAGATGCGCTGAAGGGTCACCAACTCGGAGCGGTACCCGAGATCCGAGGACCTCCTGGCGCCGTGTACCACGGCAAAGTGCCTCGGTCCTCCCGGTTCCAGAAGGGTGCGGAGCATGCTCATATAGGGAGCCAAGCCCGTGCCGGTGGCCACCAGCGCCACGTTCTTGTCCTCCGGGACCTCCTTGAGGGTGAACATGCCGGTCATCTTGGGCGAAAGCCACAGGCGGTCCCCCGCCTTGAGGGCGAAGATCCGCGGAGATAGGGCCCCCGAGTTGACGAGCGTCACGTAAAATTCGATGTATTCCCTGTCCACCGAAGATGAGGCGATGGAGTAGGCCCTCCGGATCAGCTTATCGGGCTCCAGCGGGGCGTCCTCGGGGTCCGAGAAGGCGTACCTCGGGGCGCTGGGGGGCAGGCCTATGACCGTGAATTGGCCGGGGTGGAAGTCCGGCAGGGCCCATCCATCCGGGGCCGCGCGGAGAATGATGAGGCCGGGAGCCACTTCGATGCGCTGCGCGACGACGGCGTTAAGCTCGGGCAAGGCCATTCAAACCTCCGTGGGGACAGGTATTGCTCCTCCATCCCCGGCTGAAAACGCACGGTTCCATGAACCAACTCCTAGAAGGTGCGGCCGCCATCAGGCAACTCCCTCCCCGGTATGGCAGGGGCTTCGCCGCACAATGATCGTCACCGGGCCGTCATTCACCAACTCCACTTCCATCATGGCCTGAAAGATCCCCCTCTCCACATGAACGCCCAACCGGCCGATGGCCTCGGCGAATCGTTCAAAGAGGGGCTGGGCAATCTCGGGCCGGGCCGCGTGGGAGAAGGAAGGCCTGGTTCCTTTTCGGAGGTCCCCCGCCAGGGTGAACTGGCTCACGGCGAGGACGGACCCACCAATGTCGCGTACAGAAAGATTCATCTTGTCCGCGGCACCGGCGAAGATTCTTGCCTCGGCGACTTTCCTGGCGCACCAGTCCGCCTGGGCTTCCGCGTCCCCTTCCTCCACCGCCGCCAGGGCCAGCAGGCCCACGCCGATGGATCCCACGGGCCGCCCGTCCACGCGGACGCAGGCCCGGCTCACCCGCTGCAGGACCACGATCACACGCCACCTCCCAACCCTAAACCTTACCACAAGGCGAGGGACCCCTTGGCGTCCCTGCGCCTTCTTTGATATGCTGACCTAGGAGTGTGACATGAGTGACGAGACAACGTATACCGTGACTTGCCCCTGCTGCGGAGCCCGTCTGACCCTCGACGCGGCGGCCCGCGTGGTAGTGAGCCACGAAGCTCCGCCTGCGACGGGCGAGAAGGCCACCTTCGACGCCCGCCTCAAGACCCTCGATGAAGAGAAGCGCGTGGCCGAAGAAAAATTTCAAGAGTCGGTCCGCGCCGAAAAGAGCAAGAAGGACGTCCTCGAAAAGAAGTTCCAGGACCTGTTCCAAAAGGCCAAGGAAGGGCCCGTGGGCCCTGTCAAGCGGGACATCGACCTGGATTAACCCAGGCCCGGGGGGGACCGGGTCCAAACCAAACGCGAGGAGGACAGAATGAAAACCAACCGCTTCATGGCCGCAGCGGTGCTGGCGCTGCTGGTGGCCGCCGCGGGCTGCAACAAGAAAGGCCCGGGAAAACCCAGCGACATTGAGTATTTCCCCTGTGACAGCATGGACAAGGTCCTGTCAACGGACGTGGTCAGTCTGGACAAGGGCTTCTCCTCGGACGGGGCCGGTTCCCTCAAGGTGACCGTGGATCAGCCGAGCACGGTCCGCCTTTTCGAAGTACCCGCACCGGGCGCGGAGAACGCCAAATACGTCTACAAGGCCAAGGTGAACGTGAAAGACCTGCTGGGAGATGCGTCCCTTCAGATGATCATCCACTTCAAGAACGGGGGCGAAGTGAACACCTACCAGACCACCAAGGGGCCGGGAGCGTGGACCCCTATGGAGGTCTTCGCCATCGTCCAGAAGGGCCAGAAACCTGATAAGGTCAGCCTCAATCTCCTCGTGAGCGGCACCGGTACCTGCTGGGTGGACGACGTCCACCTGGAACAGGTCCCCCTCAACTAGCATCGCCCCGCAGCTCCGAACCCACGAGGCGCCTGGTCACAGCCGGGCGCCTTTTCCTCTTCCCGCCGGTTCGGCCCGCTCCATGGCGCCTCGCGGTGGCAATCCCCCAAGGCCTCTACCCGTCGCCGCCGGCGCCCCATGAGCCAACCCATGCCGGTGGAGAAAGCGGGGCAGGCGAAGGCCAGGTTTTGGACGGTCAGGTGTCCCTCAAGGGGAGGCCGCCGGCTTGGCTGCCGGGGCGGCCGAGGCGAGGAATACCTTGGCCTGCGAGTTTCCCGGATCCAGCAACAGGACCCGCCGGGCTTCCTCGGCGGCGGCGGCCTTCTCGCCCGTGGCCAACAAAAAGGAGGCCAGGGTGAGATGGGCACTCACGTCGGTGGGGTCTAGGGTCACCGCGTTTCTCGCTTCGAGGATGGCGTGGTCCCGGTCATCAAGCCCCCAGAGGGCCCCCGCCAGGTTCAGATGGGCCCTTGAATAGGCGGGCGCGCGGTCCAAGGCCGTCTGAAAGAGCGCCTGGGCCTCTTTGTAGCGGTTCTGCTGGAGGTAAATGACCCCCAAATTGTTGAGCACCTCCGGACGCCCTGGCTCCGCATCGAGCGCCCTGCGGTAGTCCTCTTCGGCCTCGCTCCGCCGCCCCTTGGCTTGAGCCGTCAACCCCTTTTGAAACCACGTTTCACCCTCCGCCCGTTTGGCGGGGGACTGGGGTGCTCCGGGGGGCGCTGTGGGCGCCGGGAGGACAGGAAGGACCAGGGGGGCTTTCTGGGCGGGCACATCCGAACTCAACTGCGGCGAGCTTCCGGGGGACGCAGCGCTCGGTGCCACGGATGAGGCGATCCCCCGGCTTTCTTCGCAGGGCCTGGTGATCTGAACTGGGAAGGGTCCCTCGGCCTGAAGCTTCTTGGGGAGCAGCGCTCTCCACCGCATGGCTTCGCCTCGGTTCCGTGTGACCCCCGCGCAGACGCGGTAGCACCACTGGCCCTGGAACTCCTTAGCTTGAACAAAAACGGGTGAGGGATTTCGAATCATGGCGGCGTACTCGGCGACCTTCCCCTGGTCGCACAGGAGGATGACGCTCATGGTCCACAGGCCCTGGTCCCTCCCCGCGAACATACGGCAATAGTCCTGCACTGCCCCGGCCAGGTCTCCCGCCTTCAGGGCGCGCTGAGCCCGGTCGAGAGCGGCGGTGTCATAAAGCCTCTTGGACCGCGCCGAAGCAGTAGTTTGGGCCAGGAGGCGCAGGGGAAGCCACGGGATGACACATGCCATAAGAACGGCTCCCGCCATCCGCGGCGGGATGGGCCATCTCCAGAAGGGGGTACCGCCACGCCGTGCGGACCGGAGGGAGACGGGATCGGCCAAGAGGGTTGATCCTCCTTCGCTTTACCATATCGGAACTGATGGATCGAAGCAACCAGCGAGAACCCTTGCCAGGTCACATGAGGACGTAAGGGTCCACCTCCACGAGCAGGGCTCTTCCCGTATGGCGGCCCAAAGGACCGTCCAAAAGGGAGGCGAGGAGCGCCCGGAGCTGATGCCGGGCAGGCGCCTTCAGAAGAATGTGGCGCCGGTAAAGGCCCTCCAGCCGGGCCAGGGGGGGCTCCGAAGGGCCAAGGATGCGAACCCCCCGCGCGCCGGGGGCGCGCAGGGCCCGGGCCGCCTGGTTCGCCAGCGCGCCGGCCTTGGCGGGGTCCGCGTGGCGGATTTCGACGCGCGCCAGAGCCCCGGCGGGCGGATACCCCACGAGTTTCCGGTACCGGATGTCCTTCTCGTAAAAGGTGACGTAATCGTGGCCGCTGGCGGCCTGAACCGCGTAGTGGTCCACGTGGTACGACTGGAGGACCACGGTCCCCGCGGCCTCGCCCCTGCCCGCGCGGCCCGCGGCCTGGGTGATGAGCTGGAAGGTGCGCTCGGCGGCCCTGAAGTCGGGCATGCCCAAGAGAAAATCGGCTCCCAGGATGCCCACGAGGGTCACGTTGTGCACGTCATGTCCCTTGGCAACCATCTGGGTCCCAACGAGAATCTGCACCCCGCCTCCCTCGAAGTCCCTCCAGAGGGCGTCGTAGGCCGGGGCTGTCCTCACGGCGTCCCGGTCCATGCGCCTCACCCGCGCCTGGGGAAACCGGCTGGCCAGGATGTCTTCGACTTTTTCCGTTCCCTCGCCCAGGAACTGCAGCACCTCGCCGCCGCATGCGGGGCAGGTTTCCGGCACCGGCTCCATGCGCCCGCAGTAGTGGCACCGGAGCTGGGAGGCCTTTCGGTGGAAGGTGAGCGCCACGGAGCACTGGCCGCACTGGATGGTCTTCCCGCACTCCCGGCACAGGACGAAGGTGGAGAACCCCAGACGATTTCTTAGGATGATGGCTTGGCGTCCGGCGGAGAGGGCGCTTTCCAGGGCCGTCTCCAAACTCCTGGATAGGGTGAGACGCTGGCCCGAGGCGCGGAATTCCTCCCGCATGTCCACCACCTTCACGGGCGGCAGGACGGCCTTTCCCGTCCGTTCCGGCAGGCTGAGCAGGGTGTACTTTCGGGTCTCCACGGCGTTGTAGAAGGATTCCACCGAGGGCGTGGCCGACCCCAGAACCACGGGGATCCCGGCTTTGGCCCCTCGCAGCACGGCCGCGTCCCGGGCGTGGTAACGGGGAAACTCCTGCTGCTTATAGCTCCCGTCGTGCTCCTCGTCCACGATGATCAGGCGGAGGCTCGGGAGAGGCGCGAAAAGGGCCGAGCGGGGCCCGATGACCATGCGCGCACCGCCCCCGGCCACGCGCCGCCACTGGCGCACGCGCTCGTGCTCGGTCATGGAGGAATGGAGGATGGCCACGTCGCTTCCAAATCGCTCCAGGAGACGGCGCGCGAGGAAGGAGGCGAGGGAGATCTCGGGGACGAGATAGAGGGCGGACCCGCCGTTGCGGGCCGCCTGCTCCATGAGCCTCATGTAGACCTCGGTCTTCCCCGAGCCCGTGATACCGAACAAGAGGAACGTCTCGTGCCGTCCTTCCTCCAGCGCCTTACCGGCGGCGCTGATGGCCTGCTGCTGCGCGGGAGTCAGGACGTGCGGGGAAGGACGCCCCGGGAGTTTGGCGGGGAGGAGGCCGAACAGTTCGATCCATCCCAGTTCGGCCATCTCCTGAAGGATGTATTGGGGCACCCTGGCCGCGGCGGCCGTCTCGGCCACCGTGGGGAATCCCCGTTCCTCGAAGGCCAAGAGGGCCCCGAGCGTCTTGGCGAACTGGGACGGGGTGTCTCCGTCCTCGATCCTTGTGCGCGCCTCCTCCCGGGTGAGGAGGAGCGCGATCCGGTCGCCCCCCGCGTAGCGCCTGCGAGTTTTCCAGGAGGTCTCCTCATCCACCCAGCCCTCCAGCACGGCCCGGCCCGTGAGGGCATCGGCGCCTGGCCCCAGGGAGGCTCGCAGGGCGGCCAGAGCCCGCGGCCCTTGGGCGAGGCAGTGGAGGAGGGGAGCAAGGTCGCCCGGATGGGCATCCGGCGGGGACTCGGCCAGCCTGTATTTGGACCGGGGGGCCGGATCCAGCCCCGACGGGTAGGCGCACTTGAGGACCGAGCCCCACGACACGAGGTAGTACTCCGCGATCCAATGGGTGAATTCGAGAAGGCCGGCCGGGAAGAGGGGGGCCTGGTCGAGGACCTCCTTCAGGGGTTTGAGGGAGTCTGGGGGAGCGGCGGCTGGGTCCTCTACCACATAGCCGATGTGTTCCGCCCTGGCGAAGGAAACCCGGACGCGGCAGCCGGGCAGGGGCGTCTCAACGCCATCGGGAACGAGGTAGGAAAAGGTGCCCCGAGGCGGAAGGGGGAGGGCCACCTGGACGACCCGGCGCGGGTCCTTGGAGCGCGGGGGAGAGGGGCTCATGGCCGGGCCAGGGTTGCCCCGGAGCGGCATGCCTCGGCCAGACGGGCGCGGAACTCCTCCACGTCGCCCTCAAGGAGGGTGGTAAGCCGCGGATAGACGAGGGGGAAGCCTTCGGGCCACAGGGGAGCCCATTTTACGGCATCCTTCTCCGTCGTGACGACCGCCCCCGCACCCGTCTCCCGAGCCTTGGAGAGGATGCGCTGCAGACGTCTGGCGGTGGGCCGGGCGTGGTCTCCGAAGGACACGAGTGCCGCCAGGGAGAGGCCAGCGGACCGGGCCTGCGCAAAAAAAGACTCCGGATGGCCCACGCCCGCGAAGGCCACGACAGGCACCGCGCCCAAGGCCTCCCAGGAGGGGAAAGCGCCGGAACCCAAGGGCGCGGGCTCCCACTCAAAGCGGGCGCTCAGGTGGGCCACACCTTCAGTCCACCCGAGGAGCGAGGGGGCCAAATCTTGCACCGCACCGCGCGTGGCCACCAGAACGGAGGCCCGCTTCGCCGCCGAAAGGGATTCGCGCAGACGGCCTACGGGCGGGGCGTGGAGGTCGCCGGGACGGGAAGCATCAACGAGCAGGAGGTCCACGTCGCGGTGGACGCGCAGGTGCTGGAAGGCGTCGTCCAGGATGAAGACGGAGCAGAGGTCTCGCACGAGAGCGGCCGCCTCCTCGCGGCGCTCGCCCACGGCCACCGGAGTCCCCGGAAGAACGCGAGCCAGGAGCAGGGCTTCCTCCCCCACCTCGCCGGGCGTGGAGGCCTCCTCCACCCGGCGCGCGCCTCGGGTTCGCCGTCCGTAGCCGCGAAGGAGGATCGCGGGATGTTCGCCCATCTCCAGGAGCATGCGGGCCACGGCCGCGGCCAAGGGGGTCTTCCCCGTTCCGCCGAAGGTCAGATTGCCGATGGAGACGGCGGGGCGGCCCAGGCGCACGGGTGCGGTCACATGGATGTAGCGCCAGGCCTTGAGCCTTGCGAGGCCCAGGAGGCCCACGCCCAGCGGCCACAAAGGGCAGGCCCATAACGGAGGACCGCTCTGCTCTCTTCTCACGTCCGCCCCCCGCCTCAAAGTTCCTTCTCAGCCCGCACGTCGCGATCCAGAACTCGGTTTCCTCATTCCAAACTCTACCTTGGTGCCTTAGTGGTGACTAGCCTTCCCTCTTCCGCTTTCCGAATTCCGCCTTCGATTCTCACATTCCCAAGTATCTCGCATAGAGGGTCCTGGCGCGCGCCGGATCTCCCGTGTTCTGGATGAGGGCTCTTCCGTCCTCGTAGAGGGTGACGGCGTGTCCCTCCCACTCGGTCTGAAGGAGATAGGGATTAGAGAACACGGGCGCGATGGAGGAGAGCCGTTTCCCGATGGCCTTCAGATCCAGGCGCGTTCCCTTGGGCGCGAGGACCATGACGCCGTCGCGTCCGCAGAGGTGGTGGGTGCGGCTCCCTGAGTCCTCCTCCAGGAAATCGAAGCGCCGATCCGCGCAGCAGGGGCAGGTGGCGTCCCGTGATGCGGGCGCATGTCCGAAGGCCCACGTCATCAAGTCCAGGGTGAGCAGGCCGGAGGTGCATAGGTCGGTCCGTCCCGCCAGGAGCTTGATGGCCTCGCCCGCCTGGATGGCCGCCACGGCCGCGGCGGCGGGGCCAAGGATGCCCGCCGTGTCGCACGTGGGGGCCGAGCCCGGCGTGGGCGCCTCGGGAAAGAGGCAGCGCAGGCAAGCCGTCTCCCCGGGGCGGACGAGCATGACGGAACCGTAGGTGCTCACGGCTCCCGCGTAGAGCCAAGGCTTCCCGCTAGAGACCGAAGCGTCGTTGAGGAGGTAGCGGGTCTCGAAATTGTCCGTGCCATCGAGGACGAGATCGCACCGCGCAAACATCTGCCCGGCCAGGTCGGCGTCCAGGTCCGCCACGAAGATCTCCATGGCCAGGTCCGACCGGGCCTCGCGCAGGCGGGCCTCGGCGGCCACGGCCTTGGGCAGCCGCTGAGCGGCATCGGCCTCCGTAAAGAGCACTTGGCGCGCCAAGTTGGAGGTCTCCACGAAATCCCGGTCCACGAGCAGAAGACGCCCGATGCCGGCACGGGCCAGGAGGGAAGAGGAGGTGCACCCCAGGGCTCCCAGCCCCACCACCGCCGCCGTGGCGGTCTCCAGGCGAGCCTGCCCCGCCTCGCCGAGCCATGGGAGGAGCGCCTGCCGGGCGTAACGCGGGTTCATCGCACGAACCGGTGAGCGCGGACGTTGGCCGCCAGGCCCACGAAGAGGGTGAGGCCCACCAGGGAGGACCCGCCGTAAGAGAGAAAGGGCAGGGGGATGCCGGTGGTCGGCACGAGGCCGATGACCATGCCCACGTTGATGAAAATATGGTAAAGAATAACCGAAAAGGCGCACAACACCAGAAACCGGCCTTCCATATCCCGCGCCACCAGGAGCGTACCGAGAAACCGCCCCAGGAGGGTGAAATAGACCGCCAGGAGGGCCACGGCGCCTATAAAACCCGTCTCCTCGCAGATGACCCCAAAGATGAAATCGGTGTGCGGCGCGGGAAGAAAATTGAGGCGGTTCTGGGTTCCCGAATAGAGTCCCTTTCCCGCCAGCTCTCCGGACCCCACGGCGATCCTCGCCTGATGCACCTGATAGCCCGCGCCCCTGGTGTTGGCGGTGGGGTTGAGGAAGGTGAGAACGCGTTCCTTTTGGTACGGTTTGAAGAACGTGAACCAGCCCAGCACAAAGACCACACTTCCCAGGACGGCGGCCAGAGCCGCCCACTTCAGGATCTTGCTCAGTCCCATACGGCTCAGGTAGAAGGCCGCGAGGATCATGGGCAGGAAGGTGGTGGCGGTGCCGAAGTCCGGCTGGAAGAGCGTGAGCAGCATGGGAAGGGCGACGATGCCTGTGAGGATGAAGAATTCTTTGACTCCGATCACCTTGTGCGACAGGTCCTTGACATAGCCCGCGCCGGCCAGGGCGGCGGCCACCTTGGCGAGCTCCGAGGGCTGGAACCCAACTGGGCCCAGGACGAACCACGACCGGGAGCCAGCCACGGAGTGCCCGAAGACCATCACGCCCAGGAGCACCACGATGCACAGCCCGTAGAGGATATAGCTGTACTCGATCCAGACCTCGTAGGGGACGAGGGTGGCCAGGAGATAGGCCACGACGGCTACGAAGCACCACATGGTCTGGCGCTCGGCGAGGGGAGCGAACTTGGTACCGAAGGTGGCCGAGCGCACCATCACCGCCCCGCCGGCCAGAAGGACGAGGAACAAAAGGGTGGTGAGATGGTCACCGTAGCCGGCATACGCTTTGAGCGTGCTCTTCACGGGCGCACTCCCGCGGGTCCGTTTTGGTCCAGGATGGTCCCTTGGGGGATGCCTTCGGGTGTGGGCTGTTCTGGCAGGGGAGGCGGAACTTCGGGAGGCAGGTCCGTGGGGATTTCCGGCTCCGCCATGGGCGGGGGTGATACGGGAGGCGGCTTGGGCGGTCCGATTACCTCTCCGGGCTTCTTGCCTAGGAAGAGAAACTCCAGGCCGGCCTTGGCGATCCTGGCCCCCACATCGCCGCCGTGTCCGCCGTGCTCCACCATAACCACGAAGGCCACCGTGGGGTTGCTGCGCGGGGCGAAGCCGGCGATCCACGCGTGGTCCCGTTCGGCCTTGTCGAGGGAGTAGGTGTTCTTTCCAGAACTGGCCTGCACCACCTGGGCCGTTCCCGTTTTGGCGCACACCTCCACGCCGGGAATCTGGCATCCCTTCCCCGTGCCGCTGCTCACCACCCTGGCGAGTCCCTCTTTCACGACGCCGAGCGCTTCGGGTGAGACGTCCACCGTGCTGAGGACCTCCGGGGGCCCCGAGATGAGCCTGGGCCGGTAGCGCGTTCCTCCTGTGGCGAGGGTGGAGTAGAAGCTCAGGAGCTGGAGAGGGGTGACGGTAAGATACCCCTGGCCGATGCTCACGGGCAGCGTTTCCCCCGGATACCACGGGCCAAGGCCGTGCTTCGCCTTCCACTCCGGCGAGCCAAGGACGCCGCTCGTTTCGCCGGGCAAGTCCACGCCGGTTTTCTGTCCAAGGCCAAAGAGGCGCCCCCATTTGTCCAGCCGCTCTATGCCGATGCGGTCTCCCGCGTGGTAGAAGTATATGTTGCAGGAGTTCTGGATGGCGGTGATGAGGTCAATGGTGCCGTGGCCTTTGCTCCAGCAGTGGAAGGGGTGGCCTCCGTAGTCCCACACGCCTCCGCAGGTAAACATCGTGCTGGCGGAGAGGAGGCCCTCTTGCAGGCCCACGAGGGCCACGAAGGGCTTGAAGGTGGAACCAGGAGGATAGGCGCCCTGGATGGGCCGGTTCAGAAGCGGGCGCGTAGGATCATCCACCAGATCCTTCCACGCGGAGGCGCTCACGGTTCCGGAGAAGAGATTGGGGTTGAACTCGGGCTCGCTCACCCAGGCCAGGATCTCTCCCGTGTTGGGATTCATGAAGACCGCCGAGCCCGTCTCACCCGCGAAGGCATTCTCCAGGACGGTCTGGAGGTCCATGTCGAGATTCAGGTTGAGCGGCTTGCCTGGCACGGGGTCTTCCTGGATCCCCACACCGGGGAGGCGTAGTTTGGGGTCCTCGATCTCGCGGCCCAGGCTGTTGACTTGGGCGGTCCTCCGGCCGTTCACACCCATGAGGCGGACGTTGGCGGTCTTCTCCACTCCTGACTTCCCCACCTCGATGAAGGGGTCCGACTCCTTGATCTTCATGCGCTCGGCGTCCTCGGGCGAGAGGAGGCCTACGTAACCCAAAGCGTGGCCGGCATAGAGCCCGTAGGGGTAGTCCCGCCTGAGCTCCATCTCGATGCGGAGCATGTTGAGCTCCTGCTGGTGGGCTTCGATCTTCTGGAGCCAGGAGGGAGGCACGTCTCTGGCCAGCACGGCGAGGGACGCCACGGGGCTCCGGCGAAGTGCGGCGTCCACCTGAGCCCGGTCCATGGAGAAGTCCAGGATGCGCCGCATGGCCGAGATGGTGTCGTCGATGGAGCCGCCCCGCGCCGCGTCCAGGACCAGAGAGAAGCTGACGCGGTTGCGGCACAGGACCTTGCCGTTGCGGTCCAGGAGCATGCCTCTCGGGCTTCGGAGCACGATGGTGCGGGTGTAGTTGTTCTCGCTCAGGGTTCGGTAGTAATCCCCGTGCAGCACCTGGAGGTAAAACAGGCGAAGCGCGAATAGGAGAAACACAGTCCAGAGCCCGACCTTGAGGAAGGCCGTCTTGGCGGGCAGACCCGAGTCCAGCGGGAGGTTCATCCTTGGTCCTTCCGGTAGAGGCGCCGGGCCACGGGCTCAAAGAGGGCGGTGAGCGCGGCCGTGATCAGGCTCCCCAGCAGGACGAAAACCCAAAACGGCGAGGCAAGGGGCAGGCCCAGCAAGAGGTAGAGGCCCGCCACGGCCGCCGCATCCAAAACGTAGGCCGCCCAAGCAAAAATGGCCATGGGCAGGATACCGCCGATGAGGAGCTTGCCGCCCATCCATCCCAAAACGTATCCGAGAACGCAGAAGGCAAGGCCGTGAAACCCCACGAAAGGCGAGAAGTAAGCGTCGCTAACGGTTCCCAGAAGGGCTCCCCACAACACCCCTCCCATCTTGCCGCTGCGCATGGCGAGGGGAACCAGCACCGCAAGGTAGGGATTGGCGATGGTCAGGTCTCCCGAAATGAGCGGGATGAGCGTCTGGACGCCCGCCGCCAGGAGGAGGAGCACGAGGACCGGGATCAGGCGCTTAGCCAACGGTTTTCCTTAACAGGAGTACCCAGGTGAGCTGATCCATTTTGGAGCTGGGGCTCAGGGTGATCTTCTTCAGGTAGTCGCCGCCGTCCTCCACGGAGACGGCCGTGCCCACGCGCAAGCCGGGGGGAAAGACCCCGTCCTCGCCGGAGGTAACAAAGATGTCTCCCACGCGCACGTCCGATTCGTTGGAGATCCAGCGGATTTCCATGTCGGTCCCTTTCCCTACGGCGACTCCCTTGACCCCCGCTCGCTCCGACGCGACGCCCACGGCACTGCTGGGGTCCGTGAGCAGAATGACCTTGTAGAGGGACCCGCTGGCTCCCTGGACGTGGCCCACGGCCCCGCCTGGTCCCATCACGGGCGTCCCCTCCGGGATCAGAAAGCGGCCATCGCAAGAGACCAGGAGGTAGCGGCTGAAGGGGGCGCCGTACTGGGTCAGGGCGCGGGCGCCGATCACCTGGTAGCCCTGCGGCTTGGGGGCTTGGAGCAGCTCCCGCAAGGTGAGCACTTCCTTTTCCAGCGGCCGGGCCAGCTCGATCTGCCCTTGGAGGTTCCGGTTCTCTGCGGCGAGGCTCTCCGATTCCAGGGCGGCGTTCTTCTGCCAGAGGTACGCCTGCAACCCTTCACGCGTGAGGCGGGAGGCCGAATCATACGCCGAGAGCAGGGGACCGAAGGCGGCCAGCGCCATGTTGCCTAGGACCGACCGGCTGCCCCGCCGCGCCTGGAACGTAAGCAAAATGAAGAAGCCCAGCACGAGGAGGCAGAGCGCGATCTCCGGGCGCCGGGCCGTGGGTCGGAGGTCCATTACTCTACGGCGACGCGCTTGAGCAGTTCGAAGTCATCGAGCATCTTGCCCGCTCCAAGGCAGACCGATGAGAGGGGATCGTCGGCGATCAGCACGGGAAGGCCCGTTTCTTCCCGAAGGCGCTTGTCCAGGTTTCGGAGAAGAGCCCCGCCACCCGTGAGGACGATGCCCCGGTCCACGATATCCGCGGCCAGTTCGGGGGGCGTCTGTTCTAAGGCCTGGCGGACCGCGTCGATGATGACGCCCACGGTTTCGGAGAGGGCCTCGCGCACCTCCTCCGAGCTCACCACCAGCGTTTTGGGAATGCCGTCGATGAGGTCGCGGCCCTTCACCTCCATGGACTCTTCTTTGTCCAGGGGGTAGGCCGAGCCCAGCCGGATCTTCAACTCCTCGGAAGTGCGGTCTCCGATGGCGAGATTGTAGCGTTTTTTCATGAACTGGACGAGGGCCTCGTCCATCTCGTTCCCCGCCACGCGGACGGTCCGGGAGTAGACGATCCCCGCCATGGAGATGACGGCCACGTCCGTCGTTCCGCCGCCTATGTCAACGATCATGTTGCCCGTGGGCTCCGTGATGGGCATGCCGGCGCCGATGGCGGCGGCCATGGGTTCCTCCACGAGAACCACCTCGGAAGCTTTGGCCCTGTAAGCCGAGTCGCGAACGGCGCGCTTTTCCACCTGGGTGATCTGGCTGGGGATGCAGATGACGATGCGGGGGCGCACCACGACCCGCCGGTTGTGGGCCTTCTTGATGAAGTAATCAAGCATGCGCTCCGTGTGTTCGAAGTCGGCGATGACGCCGTCCCTCATGGGGCGGATGGCCACGATGTTGCCGGGCGTCTTACCGAGCATCTCCTTGGCCTCGGTGCCCACGGCCTCCACCTTGCCGTTCTTCTGGTTGATGGCGATGATGGAGGGCTCTCGCACCACGATGCCTTTTCCCTTGACGTAAACGAGCGTGATGGCCGTCCCGAGGTCGATAGCGAGGTCGTTGGAGAGGAAGGAGAAGGGCGATCGGAAACTGAAGGGCATAGGGGCTCCTAGTCAAAGACGGCGACGCCGTTCTTCGTGGTCTCTTTTACGCGGTACATGGCTTGATCGGCTTTTTGAATGAGCAGTTCGGGGTCATCTCCGTGTTTGGGGAACCCTGCGATGCCAAAACTGGCCGAGAGGGTAAAGTCGCGGCCGGGCTCCTTTCGGTAATCGTGCGTTTCGACGGCCCTTCGGAGGCGCTCCGCGACCAGGGTGCCGGCCTCCAAATCGGAATTGGGCAGAATGACGGTGAACTCGTCCCCTCCGTACCGGGCCACGATGTCCACGTTGCGGACCCGCTCCCTGAGGATCTGTCCCACGACCTTGAGCGTCTGGCTGCCCACGAGGTGGCCGTAGCGGTCGTTGACTGACTTGAATCCGTCCAGGTCCAGGAAGATCAGCGAGACGGCGTAGCTGTAACGTTTGGCGCGGGTGATTTCCACGGCCAAGGCCTGGTGGAGGTAGCGGGAGTTGTAAAGCTGCGTCAAGTCGTCCACAAGGCTGAGGAGCTTGATCCGCTGGAAGGCGAAGGCGTTTTCCAGGGCGATTCCCACCATCTCGGCGAACATGTAGGTCGTTTCCAGGTCCGCCTCCGTAAATCCCCCCGATCCGCTCTTGTTCATCATCTCGAGGACGCCCAGGGTCTTGCCCCGGCTCCTGAGGGGCACGCACAGGACGGAGCGCGTGGTGAAGCCGGTCATCCGGTCCATCTTGGGGCTGAAGAGGGGGCTGCGGGGGGCGTCGTTGACCAGCATGGGGCGGCCCGTCTGGGCCACGGTTCCGGCGATCCCCTCTCCCAGCTTCAGGTTGACCTCCTTGAGGGGTTTGGCGCGGCTCCCCATGGCCTCCGCAAAGGCGAGCTTCTGGCCCGATTCGTCCAGGAGGAGAAGGCTCCAGGCCTCCGACTGAACGAGCAGTTGAACCCGCTCCATGATGAACGCCGTGAGGGCCTCGGGCTCGAGCATGGAATTGGCGGTCCGGACCACCTCAGCCAGGAGGCGGAGCTGCTCGGACTTGATCCGGAAGGCCTCCTTGAGGCCTTCAAGCTCGTCCGCTCCTTGGGCCGGTTCACGGCGGGCGGGCGCCTTAGTAGGCGACGGACTGGAAGGCCTTGCGCCAGATCTTTTCGTTGCCTTCATCGTCGAAGGCCCTCACCTGCACGGACTGGGTGCCGACGTCGGAGAATAAAACGATTTTGCTGAAGGAGCCGTCGGCGTTCACCGGGATCTCCAGATCGTTGACGGAGACGGACACGCCTGGATCGGTGGATCCCTGGATGATCACGCCGTCGCCGATGGGCGTGGCGTCCACGGTGAGCTTCAGGTCGCGGGTGATCTTGGGCCGCTGATAAACTTGAAGGATGCGAAACCGGTAGATGGGGGACCAGTAGGCCTTTTCATCCGTCCCGGAGGAGCGGATGCGCCAGTAGTAGGTTCCCGCCGGGAGACCGTCCACCGTGAGGCTGGCCCCGGGAATTTCGCGCTCGGGGGTCAATAGGCTGGAAAAAAGAGGCTTGGCGGAGATCTCGAAGATCGTGGTTTTCGTGGCGCCGCCTTTCCACGCGAAGGCGATGGGGTGCTTCGCGGGGTCGTCCACGCGGATGATCTGCAGATCTTTGGGATAGTCCGCCGCGGGGGGGACTATGAGGGGCTCAGGCGCCGAAAACTGGGACGCGGAGGTGATGATGGACACGCCCGTGGCGCCGGCTCCGACGCTCTGCGTGCGCCCCGCCGCCTCCACCTCGGACGTTCCGGCCAGCACCGAGGTGATGACCTGTCCCGAAGCCTCTTGGGCCACGCCTACCCGGGAGGCGGGCGCCGGACGGATTTTCGTCGTCTCCGTGAGGATGATGCTCTCGTCCTTCGCGGTCATGGTTTCGGGGGTTCGGGTCTCAACCCGGCCCTGTTTCAGCGCCACCTCGATGCGGCTTCCGCCGTTGGGGTTGCCCGTGAGGGCCTGGATGACCATGAGGGAGTCGGGCGAGATGATGTCCACCTGATTATTGTGGTACTTAATGCTCGCGTGGCCGTTCTGGCCCGTTTTCACGATGTCGCCGTCTTCAAGGATCATGTTCTCCTTCGCCGTGGAGAAGAGGTGTTCGCCGATGCGCTTCACCTCCACCGACCCTTCGCTGCTCACCAAGACGGCGAATTTCTGGCTCTCGGGCGACGCGTTGCGGGCGTTCTTAAGGGTTTCCACCACGTCCCCCGCGAGGGCGATAGCCTTGGTGTAGTGTTGCTGAGACAGCTCGGCCCTTGCTGTTTCGAGCATGGTCTTGGCCTGGTCGAGGCTTGGCCGAATCTCGGCGGCCACGTCGGGCCCCTCCAGCATCTCGATGGCCCTCTGCGCCTTCGCGATGGCGCGTTCGGCCCGGACCTGAGGATTTCCCTGGTACCTCCAATAGGCGAAAGCGCCGCCGAGCACCAAGGCGATGGCCGCGACGCCAAAGACGATCAAAAAAATGTCCTTGTACTTGATGGTGAACCAGTCCAGCTCACGTTTGGCCATGGGACGCCCTTTCCCCAATCTGACGTATCATAACGCATGAGCGCCTCGGGCTCAAGGAAAAGAGGTCCCTGACCGGATGCGCGTCCAGCCCTTGGGCCCTTGCCTGAAGGGCACCGGGGGACGATAATTCCAGGTCTGGAGGCATGCATGGCTGTTACGACGTCCCGTCCCTCTTCCCCTCAATCGTCAAGCAAGCTTTTCTGGATCCTCATGGCGGCGGCAGCCGTCCTGCTTCTCGGGTATATGGTGAAATCAGGAGTTCTGCGGACCAGCGCGCCGGCCAGCGGCGTCCTGGCGGTGCCGAGCAGGGCCAGCGCCCCCGATCTGAGCGTCCAGGTGGTGGGCGACGGCTCCCGGTCCGTTTCCCTCAAGTCGCTTCGGGGCAAAGTGGTCGTCCTCCACTTCTGGGCCACCTGGTGTCCGCCGTGCAGGGCCGAGTTTCCAGAATTCGCCAAATTTGCCGCAGCTTCCGGTTCCGAGACTTCTTGGGCCGTCCTCCCCGTCTCCGTGGACGACAGCGCAGCCCCGGTGGGACCTTTCCTGGCCAAGATTCCCGGCAAATTCGCCGTGTACTGGGACTCGGCGAGTCTGGCCAACGCGCTGGGCGTGAGCGCCATACCTACGACCGTCGTCTTGGACAAGGAGGGCCGCATCGCCTGGACCGGCCAAGGAGCGGCCGATTGGTCCCCCAAAGGCGTCCCTTCCATCGTCCAGTCCCTCTCCCATGAATAATTTCCCCGCCGGCCGGGAAAACCAGGTCCAGGGCCGCGTTCTCATAGGCGGAGCGTGGTACGAGAAGGACGAGCGGTTCGAAAGCCTCAATCCCGCCACGGGCGAGGTGATCGGTTCGGTCCCCCTCTGTAACCAGCAAGACGTGGAGTCCGCGGTCTTCGCCGCCCGCCACGCCTCGGGGTCCTGGGCGGCTCTTTCCGCGCGCAAGCGCTTCGGGTATCTGGATGTGGTCCGGAGCCTTCTCATTCAGGAAGGCGACGTGCTCGCCTCGCTCATCACCCAGGAGAACGGCAAGCCACTCCTGGAATCCCATTCGGTGGACGTGGGAGACTCGGTGGATTTCCTCACGGGACTCCTGAGGGGCGGCGAGGCTTACCTGGCGGACCGGCGCGTGAGAGCTACCAACCCCGCCCTGCGGACCCGGCGGTTCACGGTGAGGCGGGTGCCCCTTGGAGTCGTAGGGGTCGTCTCCCCCTGGAATTTGCCCCTCGCCATCCCCATGGGCCAGATCGTGGCCGCCCTCGCGGCGGGCAATACGGTGGTGTTCAAGCCCTCAGAGCTGACGCCTCTGGTGGGCGTGAAGATCGCCACCTTGTTTCACAGGGCCGGCCTCCCTCCCGGTGTGTTCAACATGGTCACCGGCGGGAAAGAGACGGGGGCCTTCCTGGTGGAGTGCCCCCTCGACGGCCTCCTGTTCACGGGGTCCACGGGTGCAGGCCGGTCCATCCAGGCCCGCCTGGGCCCCAGGCTCATCCCCGCGGAGATGGAGCTGGGGGGGAAGGACGCCTTTCTGGTCCTGCCCGACGCACCCTACGAGAGAACCGTGCAGGGTGCCGTGTGGAGCGGGCTCTTCGGAACGGGGCAGGCCTGCTCTTCCTCCGAGCGCTACTTCGTGCCCCGGTCCTGGATGCCCCGCTTCGCGGAGGACGTGGCCGCCCGGGTCGAGGGCCTCAAGGTGGGCCCGGGCATGGATGAAACCGTCCAGGTGGGACCTCTCATCTCGGAGGACCAGCTCGCGAGGGTGGAAGAGCAGGTTCAGGACGCCGTGGCCAAGGGAGCGCGCCTGCTGTGCGGAGGCAGGCGGCGGCCCGGCCCCGGCTTTTTCTTCGAGCCCGCCGTCCTCACCGATGTGCCCATGGACTGCACCCTCATGCGCGAGGAGACCTTCGGTCCCGTGATCCCCATGGTGACCTACGACGACCTGGACGAGGCCGTCCGCTGGTGCAACGACACGGCCTTCGGCCTCTCGGCCTCCGTCTGGACCGCCGGCCTGAGCTCGGGCGAGGCGCTGGCCCGCCGCCTGCACGTGGGCTCCGTCTGGGTGAACGATTCCTCCTCCACGCATGGCCAGGCCCAGTGCCCGTGGGGCGGCGTCAAGGCCTCGGGGATCGGCCGGACCCACTGGCTGGGGTCACTGCATGAGCTCACGACCCCCCAGCTCATAGGATTGGAGAAGGGAACGGGGCACGGGGAACTCTGGTGGTATCCCTACGGCGTGGACGGCATCGAGCTCTTCCACAGGGCCCGCCTCTTCGCGGGCGAGGGCCTCGGGGGCAAGCTCCTGCACGCCCTTCCCCTCCTGAGGGCGCTCATGAAAGTCAAAGGGTCGAGGTGACATGGTTCGGGTGGGCATTACGGCGGATTGGGAAGAGCTGGCGGGCCGAAAGCGGCAGGTGCTGAATTCGGATTACGCCCAGTGGGTCTACGACGGGGGCATGGTCCCCGTGGCGCTGGCGGCCATCCCAGGTTCCGAGGATGCCGTGCTGGAAGGCCTGTCGGCCCTCATCCTTTCGGGAGGAGGGGACATCCGGCCCGACCTGTACGGAGCGGACCCCGAACCTCTCCCGTCGGAGAAGTACTCTCACCACGACCGCTCCGCCTTCGAGTTCGCCTTGGTGTGGCGGTGCTTCCGCCTGGGCGTTCCCGTGCTGGGCATCTGCCTGGGGTGCCAGACCATCAACACGGCCCTCGGGGGCGATCTCGTGCGCCACCTGGAGGACCCCAAGGCCCGCCACCGGCGCCCCATACCCCACGCGCCCGCCACCCGGCACCGCCTGCACGTGCTGCCCGGCTCCCTCATGTCGGCCCTCTATCCCAGCCCCGACGTTCGCGTCGTCTCCTCCCACCACCAGGCCCTCGGGCGGCTGGCTCCGGGATGGGGGGCCACGGCCTGGGGGCCTGACGGGGTCGTGGAATCCATCGAGAATCCCGTCTGCCCGAGGATGCTGGGCGTCCAGTGGCACCCCGA
>JBBIKI010000019.1:29649-39819 GCA_037445535.1 Acidobacteriota bacterium
CTCGCGTCTCGCCCTCCCTCCCCATGAAAGGCCCCCGCCCCCGCGACCCCGATTTTGCCGCCCTGCTGGGTCCCAAGGGGCCGCTGGCCAAGCAGACGTTTTATGAGCATCGCCCCGGGCAGGTGGCCATGGCCGAGGCCGTTTGGGGAGCCCTGCGCCACGAAACCTTCCTCTTGGCCGAGGCGGGGACGGGAACGGGCAAGAGCCTTGCCTATCTCCTTCCCTCCCTCCACCTGGACCGGCGCGTGGTGGTCTCCACGGGGACCAAGGCCCTCCAAGAACAACTCGCCCGCAAGGACCTTCCCCTGTGTGAAACGCTCCTGGGCCGTCCTCTGCGCGCGGTGACGGTGAAGGGCCGCGCCAACTACCTTTGCCTGTACTACTGGCGCCTATTCAAAGCCCAGCCGCTCTTCAGCTCCCCCCAGGAAGGGCGGCACTTGGCGGCCGTAGCGTCCTGGGCTGAGGAGACACAGACCGGCGACAAGGCCGAGTGGGTGGGACTTCCCGAGGATCTGCCCTTCTGGCGGGACATCAACGCCCGGACGGAACGGTGCCTGGGAAGCCACTGCCCCCTCTACGAGGAGTGCCACGTGGTCCTCTTGCGCCGCCAGGCGGAGGCCGCCGAGGTGGTGGTCACGAATCACCATCTCCTCTTCGCCGACCTGGCCCTCAAGAACCGCTGGGACGCCGCGGCCCTTCCGGCGTACGCCCACCTGATTCTGGACGAGGCCCACGAGACGGAGGACACGGCCACTTCCTTCTTCGGAACCTCGGCCAGCAAGCGCATGCTCCAGGAGTGGCTGGGCGACGCGGCCAAGGCCTTCAAGGGCGAAGGGCACGGTCCTGTGCTGCGTGCCTTGAGCGACGCGGCCCAGGCCAGCCAATTTTTCTTCGGCCGCTTCGAGGGCCAGGAGCGCCGGGAGAGCCTCCGCCCGGACTTTCTGGCCCCGGACCTTCAAAAACTGCGGGATCGCCTCGGCATGCGCCTGGATACGGCGGCCCTGGCCCTGGAGAGCGAGAAGGGGACGGAGGAGGCCCTCGGCCTCGTGGAGCGCCTGGACGCGTGGCGCGAGGCTTTCGACTTCGCTCTGGACGCGGCACAGGACGGCTACGTCCGATGGATGGAGGTGAGGGGCAAGAACGTGGTCTTCGGGGCGAGCCCCATCGAGGTGGGGCCCATTCTCCAAGACCATCTCTTCTCCCGCCTCAACGCCGCCGTCCTTACCTCCGCCACCCTCACCGTGGGCGGGTCCTTCGGCTACCTCCGGGGCCGCCTGGGCATACCGCCCCGCGCCGAGGAACTCCGAGTGCCCAGCCCCTTCGACTACGCCTCCCAAGGGCTCTTCTACGTCCCCTCGCGCTTCCCCGACCCCTCCGGGGAGGACTTTCAGGAAGCCCTCGCCCAGGCCGTCACGGAACTGGTCTGCCTCTCCCGGGGCCGGGCCTTCGTCCTGTGCACCTCCGTGCGGAGCATGAACGCCGTGGCCCAGGCTCTGGAGGGCCGCGTCCCCTATCCCATTCTCGTGCAGGGCGACGAGCCCAAGGGCCTCCTCCTGGACCGGTTCCGGAAGGCGGGCGACGCGGTGCTCGTGGCCACCGTCTCCTTCTGGCAGGGGGTGGACGTGCAGGGCGAGGCTCTCTCCCTCGTCATCTTGGACAAGCTGCCCTTCGCCGTGCCCAGCGACCCGCTCACCCAGGCCCGCATCGAGCACCTGCGCAGGGCCGGTGAGGACCCCTTCAACGCCTACCAGCTCCCCTCCGCGGCCATCCTCCTCCAGCAGGGCGCAGGCCGCCTCATCCGTTCCGCCAAGGACAGGGGCGTGGTGGCCTGCTTCGACATCCGCCTCAAGCGGCGCAGCTACGGAAAGACTCTCCTCAAGTCCCTCCCGCCCTTCACCTTCACCGACGCCCTCGAAGACGTGGAAGCCTTCTTCGCCCGGGAAAACGCGGGGGAGTAGGGGGGAGGAGAAATCGGAAAGCGGAAAGCGGTGTTCAGGAGCGGTCCCAAGGACAAGAAATGAATTCACCACGGAGACAGGGAGGGCACGGAGAGAAAATGGAGGATCTTTAATAGATCTTCAAAGGAGCTTCGCCGGCGCCGTGGCCGTCCGGCATGGCACCGGCACGGCGGTGGTGCCGGGAACAACGGTGGTGCAACCTACGGCGCCGGGAGGGCAGGGTCGCCCTCCCCTACGGATCGAAACGGTGGTGGGTTCATCCTCCGTAGGGGCGGCCCACCGTGGCCGCCCGGCATGGCACCATCTGTTCTTGGTGCCCATAGAATCCGTCGCGATGCGTCAGTTCTTGAGGTCGATGTAGACGTTGGCCTCGACGGCGTGGGGGGCGGTGTTGTAGAGGTAGACCTTGTACCGGGCGAAGGCCAGGGGCTGGCTGACGGAGCTGGAGTCGAAGTAGGGGGAGGCTCCCTTGGCCAAGGAACAGGTGGCCTCGATGGGGAACTCGACGCGCCTCGCGTCGCGCAGGGCGCGCAGGACGGGCTCTTCGTCGGGGACGAGCATGACGCCCACGGTGCCGTCGGCGGGGGCCGAGGTCTTCACCTCGCCTTGGAGGCTCACGGTGACGGAGGTAAATCCGTCCGTATCGATGACGCCGGCGGAAATGAGCTCCGGCAGTTCGTTGCGGTGCGAGGTGGTGACGACGACGCCCTCGCGCCGGATGAACTGGGCGTGGCTCGCCGTACCGCGAATAGACACGGACCCGTCGACGGCAAAGGTCTTGGGGAAATTGGTGACGATGACCTCCTGGCCGAGTTCCGTCTGAGAGAGCGCCACCACCGCCGACAAGCCGATCACCACGGCGAGTCCCACCATCCAGCCGTTGAGTCTGTTCATGGGGTTCCCCCTTTATGGCTCTACGGTATCACGAAGGCCTGGGGTGAACGAGCGTCCCGCGTGGATAGCCTCTTCCTGCCGGTCCAGGGCCGCGAGGCGCACGGCCAAGGCCTGCTCGCCCTCGGTCCGCTCTCGTACTCCCGCCTCGATGGTCTCCAGGATCGTGCTCTCCAAGTGGTGCAGGGCGGCCATCATGTCCTGCTGGAGGAGGCGCACGGCGCCGTCCAGGACCTCGACGCGGCGTGCCTGGATGGCGTAAAGGTTGGCGTGGAGCCAGTGACGAAGGAGGCCTCGGCCTCTCCGGAGGGCCAGGGTGCGGGCCGGGGCGCCGGGCAGGAACGTTTCGAGGAGGGGGAAGAGCCAGTCCTGGGGATCGAGGGCTAAGGTGGGTTTGACGAAGCCGAAGGTGATCCCCTCGAAATCAGTTTTAGGACGGCGAATGGTGTAAGGAGTCAAGGGCACGTTGAAGCACTCCGCCGCGGCTTGTTCCACGCGCTCGGCCAGGCGGCGCGTCGCGGCGGCGATGCGCTCGGTCCGGTCCTGGATCAGCGTCCCCGTCTCTTCGGAAACGCGGGCCAGCCAAGTGGCGATGCTCTCGCGGACGAGACGCTCGGCCTGGGGCTGAATCAGTCCCCGGCGCTCTTTGCGGCTCCCGGCGCGTTGCACGGCCTGGGTCAGGGCCGCGAGGCACCGCGTCTCCTCGTTCCGGGCGAACTCGGCCCGCAAGCGCTCGGCTTCCTGGGGGTCCGTGCCCTCTGACCTCGCAAGCCTGGTTTGGGCCGCCAGGGCAAGATCCTCCACGTCACGGACGGCGGTCTTGAATCTCTGGACGCGGCCCTCCAGCTCTTCGAGCGGGGTCAGGAGGCCCCGGCGCTCCAGCGCGATGGCCTGGAGGAGACGGCCGCCGAAATAGTCCACGGAAGCCGACTCGGAGCGCGCGGACAATTGGGCGCCCGCCTGAACCGCAAGCTGGGTTAGGGCCGTTGTCATGGCGTCGAAGCCCGGGTCGTGCTCTCCCCGAAAGGCCCTTCGGGCCGAGACGAGCAGAAACGCGCCGGGATCCGAGCCCAAGACGTCCCCTAAAACCTTGCGGGCGAAGGCCTCCGCCTTGCAACGCGTCTCCTCGTCGAGAAGGTCCGCCTTGTTCATCACGAAGAAGAGGCGCCCCGCGCGGGGGGCCGCGGCCCGAACGAGCTCTAGCTCGTCCCCCGTGATGGGGGGCTCGCCCCCGAGCACCACGAGGGCCACGTCAATGCGCGGGAGAAAGCCCCGGGTCACGTCCGTGTTGAGCCCGAAGACGCTGCCCACGCCGGGCGTGTCCACGAGCCGGACCCCCAGGGCCAGGAGGGGATGGTCCGCGTAGATGAAGGCCGCCTGCACTCCCAGGCGGTTCTCGGGATTGCCCGCTTCGGTGACATAGGCCGCGATGCGTTCATGGGGGACGGCCGCGCGGCGGCCGTCCTGGTACAGGATTTCGCACCGTTCGTCGCGGCCGTGCTGGATCACGATGATGGTGCTCGTCAGCGGCGCCACGTCCACGGGCGAGAAGGCGCGCCCCAGGAGGGCGTTGAGGAGGGTGCTCTTGCCGCGTTTGAACTGGCCTAAAAGGGCCAGCGTGAACTGCCCGGCCTCCGCTGCTTTCCTCGCCTCGGCGATGTCGGCGGCGAGCCCCGCATCACCCCGTTCCCGGGCGATTTTCTCCAGCCCTTCAAGGGCGCCCTCTTCGCGGTTCATGGGACGGTGCAGCCCTCCGCGGGCCCCGAACTCCGGCTCTCTTTGGCATCCCGAAGCTGGGCCAGGGCCGACAGAAGGGAGGACCGGGTCAGGGTTCCCACGAACCGGCCCTCCTCGTCCACCACGGGAAGCACCTTGATGGTCCGTTCCATCATCAGGCGTAGGGCGTCGAGAACGGGCGCCCCTCGCTGGACCAGGAGGGGATCTCTGGACATGACCTCCGAGGCCACCTTGCCGCGCGCGGCGAGGGCAAGTCCCTTGGCGATACGGCCCCCCTTGAGCCACGAGCCCACGGCGCGCAGCACCTCGGGGCGGACCGGCTTGCCCGCCCGGCGGAGGACGTCCCCCTCGGTGATGACGCCCGCCACCCGGCCGTCGCGGTCCGTCACGATGACGTGGCGGGAGCGGGACATGAGGATCTGGTCGAGCACCTCCGAGAGGGGCGCATCCAGGCCTACGCTGGCGCCGCCGGGCTGCATGGCGTCCTGGACCTTGGCACTCATATCCACCTTGGGTCTGCTGCTCGCGGCGGCCTCGGTGAGGGCCTCCGCCACCGTCTTAAGGATGTCGGACCGGCTGACGATGCCCACCAGCCTCCCCGACCCGTCCACCACGCCCAGACGCTTGAGGTTCCCGTCGGCCATGAGAGCCGCGGCCTCGGCGACGGTGGCTTTGGGGGCCACGGTGGCCATGCCCGGCTTCATGACCTGGGCCGCCGTCTTGCCGGCCTCGGGCTCGGGCGGGGCGAGGCCGAGGGCGGCGATTTCGAATTGGAGCGGCGCCGGGAGTTCGAGCCCCGCGCTGGTGATGAGCTCGGTTTCGCTGATGGAGCCCAGAATCCGGCCCGATGGGTCCACCACCGGCAGGGCTCTCAGATCATGCTCCAGGATAAGGTTCAGAACGTCCGCCGCGGGCATGCCGGGGGCCGCGGCCACCACCTCGCGCGTCATCACTTCGCTTACCGTGAGGCCGGGAGGAAAGGGCCCGGGCACGCGGTGGGTGTACTTGACGACCTCCACGGGGGTGAGGGTGATCATGCCCTCCTGGACCATGCCGCTGATCTCGGGCAGGAGGCGCTGAATGCGGTCCTGCCGGTCCACGAGGGTGATGACGATGGGGAGGTCCGTGCTAAGCTCCAGGAGCAGAACCGTATGGATCAGGCTGTTGGCGCCGAAGCCAGCGAGGCCGCGAAAGACCGTAGCCCCCGCACATCCCTGGCGCTGCAAGGCTTCCAAAATGGCCAGGTACAGGGGTTTGCCCTGCCAGCGGTCCTTCTCTCCCACGTAAATCCAGAGCTGCTGGGCCGTGCCGTCGATCGCCATTGTCGCTCCCATCCCTGTGAAACGTCCTCGCCGCCTCAGGGCACGAGGCGCGCGAGCATGACCCCGGCCACCACGGCCAGGAGCCCCAGAAGCACGCTCCCCGCCGCGTTGGCCGCGGCCCGCCAAAGGCTTCCGGCATTGATCAGCTCGTAGGTTTCGTAGGCGAACGTGGAGAAAGTCGTGTAGCCGCCCGCCAGGCCCGTCACGATGAAAAGGCGGAGAGCCGGCGTGAGGGCGAGGCGGCTCGCCGCCAGGCCCATGGCCAGGCCGATGAGGAGGCTGCCGGACACGTTGATGATCAGGGTTCCCGCCGGGAACCCGCTGCCCCATTTCCTGGCCGCCCACAGAGCGAGGCCGTAGCGGAGATTGGCGCCGATGGCTGCGCCCGCCGCCACGGCCAAGATTCTCAGCATGAGGATTCTCCAGGCGATCGTCATGGCGGCCTAGGCATCGAAGGTTGGGATGCGCATATCGCTTGGGGGTACGGCTGAACCCGGAGCGCCCATCTGCACCTCCTCAAACCGGCTTGTCGTTACCCAGTTCGTAGGAGTCATCAGCCACGAGGGCGGTTAAGGGCGAACTCCATCGCCGCACCTGCGACTATAGAGAAAAGGGCGCCGGCGTGTCAACCCAAGGGCGTTCAAGCCTCGGCCTGCCAAAGGCGGGCGTGTCTCCGCTCACCCGGCGGTTCAGCTCAGATCCGACGTGCAGTGGCCGCACTTCTTGGCGGCCACGGGGATGGCGGTGCAGCAGTAGGGGCAGTCCTTGGTGGCGGGCGGGGCGGGAACTTCCGCGCGCTTGAGCCTGTTGAGCTGCTTGATAAGGAGAAAGATCACGAAGGCGACGATGAGAAAATCTAGGACCGTGTTGATGAAGATCCCGTAATTGAGGGTGGCGGCGCCCGCTTCCCTGGCGGCCTTGAGGCTGTCAAAGTGCTGGCCCGAGAGGCTGATGAAGAGGTTGCTGAAGTCCACCTTGCCCAGGAGCAGGCCCAGGGGCGGCATGAGGATGTCGCCCACGAAGGAGGTGACAATCTTGCCAAAGGCGGCACCGATAATGATGCCGACGGCCATGTCCATGACGTTGCCCCGTGCCACGAACTCCTTGAATTCCTTCAACATGAGACGCCTCCTTCCGGGCCGAGCCCGAACCCATCCGCCTGCACTCTGGGACCAAGTATAAGCCAAGGACGGCGGGAATCCAGCAGCGGGCCCACGATGGAATCAGAGTGAAACTCGTGACGTTCGACTACTGGGAGAATCTGCGAAGTCCGTACAGGCAGTGTGGGCTCTACAGGACATGGAGAGAACAGCGGGCATGCCCAGCCAGCGAAAAACACACAAGGAGGTCAAGCCCATGCGTGCTAAGAGGACGATCCGCCTGATGGCGCTTTCGGCGGCGCTTTTCATGGTTGCCTCGGGCGCCACGGCCCAGGTGGGGGAGAACACCGGAAGCTCCATCGGGAGCGTGGATCCAAGTGACACGATCATCCTGAGGGGCAACGTCGCGCCTCTGGCGCGGCCGGAATTCGACATCGGCCCCGCCCAGGCGTCTCTGCCGATGCACCACATCATCCTCACGCTGAGGCTCAGCCCCCAGAAGCAAGCCGCGCTCGACGGCCTTCTCGCCGCGCAGCAGGATCCTTCCTCGCCCGAATTTCACCAGTGGCTGACACCCGAGGAGTACGGGGCCCGTTTCGGCCCGAGCGACGACGATCTCTCGGCCGTGGAGGACTGGCTTCGCTCCGAGGGTTTCGCCATTGACGAGGTGGCCAGGGGCCGAATGTGGATCAATTTTTCCGGCACGGCGGCCCAGGTGGAGCACGCCTTCCGTACGCGGATGGACGATTTCGCCGTGAACGGGGTGGTTCGACACGCCAACGCCACCAACCCCTCCATTCCGAGGGCCCTTTCGGGCTTGGTGGCCGGAGTCGTCTCCTTGAACAGCTTCCCTCTCAGGGCTCTGCACACTCAGCCCCAGCTCGTGTCCGGCCAGGGGATAGCGCCCAGCTACACCTATGGCAGCAGCCATTACCTTGCCCCCGCCGATTTCGCGACCATCTACAACATGAGCCCCTTGTACACGGCTGGGATCAACGGCGCGGGAACCACCATCGCCATCGTGGGCCGGACCCATCCCTCCACGGCGCTCACGGACTGGAACGGATTCCGCAGCTCCTTCGGGCTGCCCTACAATCCGCCCAACATCATCGTCAACGGCGCCGACCCTGGCGACCAGGGCTCAGGCGAGGACGGCGAAGCGGCCTTGGACGTGGAGTGGTCCGGCGCCGTGGCGCCTGGCGCGGCCATCGATTTCGTATGCTCGGCGTCCACCGCCAGCACCGACGGGGTGGACCTCTCCGCGCAGTACATCGTGGACACCAACCTTGCGCCCGTCATGAGCACCAGCTTCGGGCTTTGCGAGGCGGACCTCGGGGCCGGCGGCAACGCCTTCTACAGTACCCTCTGGGCACAGGCCGCCGCTCAGGGCATCACGGCCTTCGTTTCCTCTGGGGACAACGGGGTGGCGGGATGCGACAGCGCCAGCGCCAGCAGCGGCACCGGCCAAGCGGTGAATGGACTTGCCTCCACACCCTACAACACGGCGGTGGGTGGCACGCAGTTCATGGATGCCGCGAGTCCTTCATCGTACTGGTCGTCCAATAATGACCCCTCGAGCTTCGGCTCGGCCCTCTCCTACATCCCGGAGGAGGCCTGGAACGAGAGTGGCGCGGCCACCGACTGCCCGCCCAATGACACCTGCAAGGAGCTCTGGGCCACCAGCGGCGGCGCGTCCTACCTCTATGGCAAGCCTTCCTGGCAGGTCGCTCCCGGCGTGCCCAGCGACGGAGCGCGCGATGTGCCTGATGTCTCGCTCACGGCGGCCTCTCACGACGGATACCTCGTCCAAATCTCGGGCAATCTTTACGTGATTGGGGGAACCTCGGCTTCGTCGCCCTCTTTCGCTGGTCTCATGGCCCTCGTCGTGCAGAAGACGGGCCAGCGGCAGGGCAACGCCAACCCGCGCCTCTACCAGCTCGGGGCGGCGCAGTACGGCCAGGGCGGCGCCGCGGCCTTTCACGACACGACCCTGGGCAACAACGCCGTGCCCGGGGTGGCCGGGTTCTTGTGCGGCACGGGGTACGACCAAGCCACGGGCCTGGGATCCGTGAATGCCGCAACCCTAGTCAACGTATGGGGCGGCTGCGCGTCCATATCGCTTGCGCCCTCCAATCTTCCTGGCGGAACCAAGGGGATGTCCTACAGCCAGGCCATCACGGCAAGTGGCGGCACCGGGCCGTACACCTACCTGGTGACGGGCGGCGCCCTCCCCGCGGGGCTTTCTCTCAGCTCGGGCGGAACCCTCTCTGGGACGCCCGCCGCAGGCGGAACCTTTCCCTTCACCGTGACCGCCACCGACGCCAACACCTGCTCGGGCGGCCAGGCCTATACGCTGGGCGTGGTGGTTCCGCCCCCAGTCATCGGGGCCCTGCAGAAGCTCACGCCCTTTGGAATCAAGGTGTCGGGGAGCAATCTCCAAAACGGCCTGCAGGTTTCCATCAACGGCGCGCCCTGGACGGACGTCAAATGGAAGAGCGCGGGCAAGGTCAAGATCCTGGGCGGAAAGGCGCTCAAAATGGTGGTTCCCAAGGGCGTCCAGACGAGCTTTTTGTTCGTGAACCCGGACGGAGGACAGGCCAGCGCCACCTGGAGCTGGTAGCCGCGCGGGCACCTCCCGTGTACCTTGTCTCAGAGAACAGCACAAGGGCGGGGATTGCTCCCCGCCCTTGGGTGTTCATGTGCTTCTTTGCGGCTCACCGCTCACGGCTCACCGCTCACCCCGTTAGATGAACAGCGGAGCCAGAACCAGGGTGATCGTGGAGAGCAGCTTGATGAGCACGTGCAGGGACGGGCCGGCGGTGTCCTTGAAGGGGTCGCCGACGGTGTCGCCCACCACGGCCGCGCCGTGGGTCGGGTTCTTGACCTTGTTGCCGGCCTTGTCCGTGAGGTACTTGCCGCCATGGGCGCCCATCTCGATGTACTTCTTGGCGTTGTCCCAGGCGCCGCCGCCGTTGTTGAGGAAGAGGGCGGTCAGGATGCCCACGATGGTGGCGACCATGAGGAATCCGGCCACCGATTCGGCGGCGATGAGCGGGTCCGCGACTGAAGCGAAGGCATACTTAAAGATCAAACCCACGGCGATGGGCGTGGCCACCACCAGGATGCCGGGGGCCACCATCTTGCGCAGGGCCGATTTGGTCA
>JBBIKI010000020.1:0-38621 GCA_037445535.1 Acidobacteriota bacterium
CGCCGGGAAAGCTGTCAACCAAAGCCCGCGGCGCGAACAATTTAGCCCTTGGGGATTGACAGCAAAGGAGTTCACGTGTATCGTAGGGGATTGCACGGCGGAGGTGTGTATGTACGCGATTATCCAGAGCGGCGGCAAGCAGTACAAGGTGGCCGCCGGCGACACAGTGAAGGTGGAAAAGCTGGGCCAGGAGGCGGGCGCCGAGGTCGGCTTGACGGCCCTGCTCGTGGTGGACGGCGACCAGGTTTGGACCGCGGGCCAGAAGGGCGCTTACACGGTGGCGGCCAAGGTGATCTGCGACGGCAAGCGCCGCAAAGTGCTGGTCTTCCACAAGAAGCGGCGCAAGCAGTACAAGAAGCTGCGCGGACACCGCCAGCCCTTCACCGAAGTCCAGATCGTGAGCATCAACAAGGCCTGATTCGGAGATCCCCATGGCACACAAGAAAGGTCAAGGCAGTTCCCGAAACGGCCGCGACAGCAACTCGCAGCGCTTGGGCGTGAAGCGCTTCGGCGGCCAGACGGTCAAGGCGGGCACCATCCTGATCCGGCAGCGCGGAACCCCGTGCAAGCCCGGCATCCAGGTGGGGCGCGGCAGCGACGATACCCTTTTCGCCCTTGCGGACGGCGTGGTCGGATTCCGCCACCGAGGCAAATTGGGACTCTTCGTGGACGTCGTCGCCCCGCAGCAGTAGCTCCGCATGTTTCTGGACTCCGCCCGAATCTTCGTGCGAGCCGGACACGGGGGGGCGGGGTCCGTGAGCTTCCGCAGGGAGAAGTACGTTCCCCGGGGAGGCCCGGACGGAGGGGACGGCGGCAGGGGCGGCAACGTGGTTTTGGTGGCACGTCCCCAGGTTCGAACCCTCATTGCCTTTCGATACAAAAAATCCTTTGAAGCCACCAAGGGGCACAACGGCCAAGGGAGCCTGAAGACGGGCGCCTCTGGCCGCGATTTGATCATTCCCGTCCCCCTGGGAACAGTGGTCCTCCCCGAGGAGGGCGACGTGCCCATGGTGGATCTGGTGGAAGCGCGCCAGCGCTTCATCGCCGCCAAAGGTGGCCGGGGAGGACGGGGTAACGCCCGGTTCAAGAGCGCCACCCACCAAGCCCCCCGCGAATTCGAACCGGGAGGGGAAGCGGAGGCGCGGTGGGTCCGGCTTGAACTGAAGCTTCTGGCGGACGTGGGTCTCGTGGGGCTTCCCAACGCCGGCAAGTCCACTTTCCTCTCCGCCGTCTCCAATGCCAGGCCCAAGATCGCCCCCTACCCCTTCACAACCCTCCGGCCCGTTCTCGGCGTGGTGGAGTGGTCGCACCACAGGTCCTTCGTCGTGGCGGACATACCCGGCCTCATCGAGGGGGCGCACGAGGGCGTGGGGCTCGGCGACCAGTTTCTCAAGCATGTGGAACGGACCCGCGTCCTTTTCCACTTGGTGGACCTCTCGGACGAAACCGCCTCGCCCACCGCCCGGGTCCAGACCGTGGAGCGCGAACTGGAGGCCTACGGGGCCGGGCTCTCCGAAAAGCCGGTCGTCCTGGTAGGCACCAAGTGCGATGTGACCTTCGCCCGCGAGGCGGAGGATGAGCTGCGGGCCTATGCGCAGGACCGGGGGGTGGCGTACTGCCGCATCTCCGCGGCCACCCACGGCGGACTCAAGGCGCTGCTGGGCAAAGCGTGGGACTTCCTCGCGGAGGAGGAAGACTCGTGAGGACGGGGGTCCTCGGCGGGACCTTCGACCCGCCTCACGCGGGCCACCTCCGCATGGCCCGCCTCGCGCAGGCTCAGCTAGGGTTGGACAGGGTCCTGTTCATCCCTTGCCACACTCAGCCCCTCAAGGACACCCTTCCCTCGGCCTCGCCCTTCCACCGCGCGGCCATGGTGGCCCTCGCCCTGGGCTCCAAACCGGGATGGCTCCTGGAGACGGCCGAACTTGAGCGGGGGGGCATATCTTACACAGCGGAAACCCTCGAGGCGCTCGCGGCCCGTAGCGGGAGAGACCGCCTCGTGCTCATCCTGGGGTCCGACAGCCTCCTCACGTTTCCCTACTGGCACAGGCAAGGGGACATTCAGGCCTTGGCCGGCCTGGCAATCGTGCCCAGGGGCGGACCTCTGGATCTGCCCAAAGGCGTGGATCCGCGCCGGGTACACCTCCTTCAGGCGCGGCCTCTGCGCGTGAGTTCCACCCTTATCCGCGAGCGCCTGAAGCGGCGCGAGTCCGTGATCGGGCTGGTCCCGCGGGCGGTGGCGGCGTACATTGAACGGCAAGGCCTCTATGGGCTCGCCCGGCAGAAGACTGTGAGGAGGAACGATTGAAGCACGACGATCAAGAGAAGTTGGCGGCAATCCGCGCGGCGCTGGAGGACGTGAAGGCCGTTGAGCCTGTGATCTTGGACCTGCGCAAGCTCACGGCCATGACCGATTATTTTATCGTGGCCCACGGACGCAATTCCCGCCAGGTTCAAGCCATGGCCAAAACGGTGGAGGAGAAGCTCGCCGGTGACCTCCAAGTCAAACCTCACCACGTGGAGGGCATGGGCCAAGGCCAGTGGGTTCTGCTTGACTACGGCGACGTCATCGTCCACCTCTTTCTCGACGAGAAGCGCGGCTACTACGGCTTGGAACGCATCTGGATGGACGCGCCGCGGATTCTGCCGTGAGCCGCCTTCCCCTGGTGGGCAAGGACCCCGCCTTCAGGGCGGCGGTAACCCTCGCCAGGCGGATAGCGCCGGGGCGGAACCCAGTCCTCCTCTGCGGGCCCACGGGGAGCGGCAAGTCCCATTTCGCCCAGCTCTTGCACCAGTGGGGCGCCCATCCCAGGGCGCCCTTCGTGGAATGGCACGGGGCGTCGGTACCCGAATCTCTCATGGAAGCGGACCTCTTCGGCACGCGGCGGGGTGTGGCCACGGGGGTGGAAGAGCGGCCCGGCGTCTTCGAGGCGGCGGGCCAGGGAACCCTCTGCCTGGAAGGCATCGAGCGCCTTCAGTCCCACCAGCAGGCGGCCCTTCTGCGCCTGCTTGAGCAGCCAGCCTTCGAGCGGTTGGGGGGCGGCCAGCGGGTTCTCGCCGAGGCGCGCATCGTGGCCTCCTTTCAAGATCCGCCAGAAACCCTGGTCCAGCGAGGCCTTCTCCGGGCGGACCTCCTTTACCGCCTGGACGTGATCCGGATCGAAGTTCCCCCCCTATCACAGCGGCCGGGCGATATCCCCCTTCTGGCCCAGCATTTCCTCGCGGCCGCCTGCCGCCGCCAGGGCCACCCGGCTCCGGCCTTGGAGGCGGGCCTCCTCCGCGTCCTCCAGGACCATTCTTGGCCCGGCAACCTTCGGGAGCTCTCCCAGCGGATGGAGGCCCTGAGCCTGTCCACCTCCGATCCGCTCACCGCGGAAGACCTTCCTCCATCCTTCTGGCTGGGCCCTTCGCCGCTGGAAGATGGCTTGGCACGACGCCTAACCCTGGGCGAATTAAAGGCCGCCTACACCCGGGCCGTGCTGGCCCGAGTGGGGGGCAACCGGACCAAGGCCGCCCGGTGGCTTGGCATCAGCCGCAAGGCGCTCTGGGTCCATTTGAGGCGCGAAACGACTTAGAGTATGATACGGAGTCACCGCGGATGTGGGAGCTGGTCGTCATCACGGTGGGGAAGTTCTCGGATCAAGGATTTCGGCAAAGCGCGGAGCGATACGTATCCATGGTGGGAGGGGAATGGAAGGTACGCCTGGAGCCGGTGGCCGCGTCGCGGCGGCGGGAACCTGGGGCGTGCAGGCGGGAAGAGGGGCAGGCCCTCCTTAAAAGGGTACCCAGGGACAGCGAGGTCGTGGCCCTGGATCCTTCGGGGGATCTGCTGGACAGCGAGGCCTTCGGGGACCTTCTCCGGCGGCTGAAGGACGCGGGCCGAAAGCCCGCGTTCCTGGTGGGAGGCCCTCACGGCCTGGACCGGCCCGTCCTTCAGGGGGCCCGCCACAGGCTGTCGTTGTCGAGGTTGACCCTCCCCCACGAGCTGGCCGCCGTGGTGTTGCTGGAGCAGATTTACAGGGCCAGCGCCTCCTATGCCGGGAAGGCCTACGCCAAGTGAAGGAGCCGCTCATGGACAAGAAGACCCTCAAGCAGTTCGAAAAAGCCCTCACCCTGCGGCGCACCGAGCTTCAGGGCGCCTACCGGGACAAGCTCAGCCGGAGCGGCGACGCGGGCGCCGACGGGGCCCTCGACCCCGCTGACGAGGCTTCCGTGAACTACAACAAGGAGTTCTGGTACGCCCTCTCGGACGCGGACCGCCAGACCATGCGGCTCATTGACGAAGCCCTGCGCGGAATCCAAAACGGCACCTTCGGCGAGTGCAGCCACTGCGGCAAACCCATCCAGCGCAAGCGTCTCGAGGCCGTGCCGTGGGCGCGGCACTGCCTGGAGTGCCAAGACCTGCAAGAGCGCGGCCTCATCGAATAGGTCCGGACACCGGCTCCGGCGTCCGGCGGAGCGGCGAGGGAGGCCAGAGGCATGCGTGGACCGGCAGACTTCCCTTCCACCCTATGCGTCCCCACTGCCCCGGCACACCGCCACGGGTTTTCCCGAAGCGGCCGCTGCCGAAGGAGCGCCTGAATGCGATTCCGGACGGCCGTTGTCACGGGCTTCCTGATCTTTCTCCTCTCGGCGGTGGTGACCCTGGTGTCCCTCAACGGGCCCCTGCTCCGAACGCCCTTCAACTTTTTCGGTGTCCGAGTGCCTACGGCGTGGGTCTTCACGCTGGCCCTCCTGGTGGGGTTCCTGAGCTTCGCCCTATGGCTCGCCGTGAGCGGCATCGCCCAGGTGGTGACCCGTTGGCTGCGAGACCTCAGGCAACAGAACGAGCGCGTCGCGGAGGAGCACTACCTGAAGGGACTGGATGCCATTTTGGGAAGCCGTCCCCTGGAGGCCATCAATCACTTCCAGCACGCTCTCGACGCGCAGCCGGATTACATGCCAGCCCTCCTTAAGCTGGGTGACGCCCTACGAACCGCCGGCCGCCCTCAGGAAGCCCTGGCCAGCCACCGCGAGGCCCTCAGCCAGCACTCCGACGACATTCCCACCCTGTACGCCCTCACGGAAGACTACCTCGCCCTGAGGGACCACGAGGAGGCCAAGAAGGTCCTGTGGGAAATCCTGCGCCTCCAGCCCAAACGTGCCCTCAAGGCCCTACGCATCCTCCGGGATCTCTACGTCCAGGAGGCGAATTGGCGCAAGGCGCTGGAAATTCAGGAGCACATCGCTGACGCGCGCGTTCTTGAAGAGGAGCGCGCCGAGGATGCACCCTACACGGCGGGCATCCTCTACCAGATCGGAATCGAGCTGGCCCAGCAGGACAAGACCGAAGAGGCCGCCGCCCAGCTGGAGAAAGTCCGGAAGAAGTACCCCGCGTTCATCCCGGCATACCTCAAGCTGGCCGACGCCTATCTTGCGGGCGGGCGAGAGCAGGAAGCCATCGAAGTCTACCTGGACGGCTACCGCCGCAACACCTCCGTGACGTGCCTACTGGCCATGGAACAGTTCTATCTGGAAAAGGGTGACCCGGAGAGTGCGGTGCGCCACTACCAGGCCCTCATCGCCTCCACCGCCCGGAAAGTCATCCCCAAGTTTCTCCTGGGCCGCCTCTATTATCGCCTGGAAGTGCTGGACCGGGCGGAGGCCACCTTGCGCGAGATCGAGGGAAGCATCCGGCAGTCGGGCCTGCTCCAGTTCTACCTCGGCCGCATCCGCGAGCGCAGGGGAAATGCGGCTGAGGCGTGCACGCACTACCGCGAAGTGATCAAAATCCTCAATCCCTTCGAGCTGACCTTCCGATGCACCTCCTGCGGGGACACCTCGCCGGCGTGGAAGGACTTCTGCGAGCGCTGCCAGCGCTGGGACAGCTTCGTGCCGAGCTTCAAGGACGAGCTCCTTCACGAAATCGACGAGCCCAGCCCCATCTTCTATCAGGAGATCCAGTGGACCCCTCGCACCGGCGCCCCCTCCTCCTGACCGTCCTGGACGGTTGGGGCCTTCGGGACGACTGGGCCTTCAACGCCGTCACCCGATCCGGCCTCACCCGCTTTCCCGTGTGGCTCGCCACGCGCCCCTGGCGGGCCCTGGCGGCCTCCGGCGAGGCCGTGGGCCTGCCCGAAGGGCAGATGGGTAACTCGGAGGTGGGCCATCTCACCCTGGGCGCGGGCCGCGTCATCTTTCAAGAGCTGCCCCGCATCAGCCGTGCTATCAATGACGGTTCCTTCTATCAGAACATGGTCTTGAAGGGCGCTTGTGCCGCAGCGAAAGACGGCACCCTGCACCTCATGGGCCTGTTTTCTGACGGGGGTGTCCACAGCCACATCGATCACCTCAAAGCCCTCGTAAGGATGGCCAAGGCGGAGGGTCTCAGGCGGGTTGCGGTCCACGCCCTCATGGACGGCCGGGACACGCCGCCCCACGCGGGAGTCCACTATATGGAGGACTTTCAGGGCTTCCTCCACCGCGAGGGGCTCGGTGAGGTGGCCACCATCATGGGCCGGTATTACGCCATGGACCGGGACAGGCGGTGGGACCGGGTATCGAGAGCCTACCAGGCCTTCACCGAAGGTCTGGGCGAGAAGGCCCTGGACCCCGTGGAGGCGATGCGCTCCTGCTACGGTAAGGGCCTCACCGACGAGTTCATCGAGCCCGTCCTCCTCCCATGCCCCTACGGCCGGGTGCGGGAAGGCGACGGTGTGATCTTTTTCAACTTCCGGGCCGACCGGGCCCGCGAAATCACACGCGCCTTCTGCGAGGACTCCTTCGAGGGTTTCGATCGGCCCCTGCGCCCCAAGCTCGCTACTTATACCACTTTCACCAAGTATCAGAAGGACTTCACCTGCCCAGTGGCCTTTGAGACCCAGGCACCCGTCCATACCATGGGCGAAGTGGTGGCCGCCGCCGGCCTCAAGCAACTGCGCGCCGCGGAAACCGAGAAATACGCTCACGTGACGTTCTTCTTCAACGGCGGCCGCGAGGCCGTCTTCCCCGGCGAGGACAGGCTGCTCGTGCCATCCCCCAAGGTGGCCACCTACGACCTCCAGCCCGAGATGAGCGCCCCCGAGCTGACCAAGGCTGTGCTCGATCGGCTCGCCACCGGTGCATACGACTTCATCCTCTTGAACTTCGCCAACCCGGACATGGTGGGCCACACGGGCGATTTCGGCGCGGCCAAGGAAGCGGCCCGGACCGTGGACCGCTGCCTGGGCCAGCTTGTAGACAGGACCCTCGCCATGGGCGGCGCCGTGGCGGTCACCGCGGACCACGGCAACCTGGAGTGCATGCGGGAGCCGGACGGGGTGAGCCCCCACACGGCCCACACGACGAACCACGTACCTTTCCTCTGGATCGAGGACCGCCCCGCCACGCTGAACACCGCGCCCGGCCTGGGACTCTCGTCCGTGGCCCCCACCCTCCTCACCTGGCTCCGCATCCCCGTCCCGCAAGAGATGACCGGCCCGCCCCTCCTCGTGCCTCCTTGAACCCGGATGGTGCAGTGCCCCTTGGCGGCTGCAGCGAGACGCTTGGCGGGATGGCGTTTGTACCTGGCCACCATGGGACTTGAACCCCATCCGGGGGCTCCGGGCCGACGGATATTGCCCGTGGAACGGGGAGGAAGTGGCTTCCCCGGGAGATGACGTCTTTTCCGCCGGACACCACCTTCATCGCCGGCGGCACACCGGGTTCAAATGCAACACCTGGGCTGGGCGTGCAGACTAGTCGCTGTACCCCCTGGCCTTGAGCTTCCTGAAGAGGCTGCTCAGGAGCCCGGCCTCACGCACAGTCAGCCCCGCCCGGTGGAGGAAGACCTGGATCTCCCGTCCCGTGGGTTCACCGCCCTGCTTGAGGAACCCGGAGATTCGGGCCAGGTCCATCAGAAGGTCCGCTGCCCGCTGGACTTCGAGGTGGGAGGCAGCGGCGGGCTTCTTCATAAGCCCATCATGCCCATGGGCGCGGAAGGCCAAGTACGCCATGAGAACGGCGCTCTGGGCCAGATTGAGGTCGCGGTAGCCGGGGTCCGTGGGGATCACAACGACCCCCGCGCACAGGGCCATTTCCTCGAGGGTGAGCCCCGAGGATTCGGAACCGAATACGATGGCCCCGGGATGCGTCTCAAGCTCAGCGGCAAGGGCCTCCGCAGCCTCTTCGGGCCCCAGCGCGGGGAAGCGCGAGTAGGCTTGGGGAGCCGTGGCAAACGCGGGGCCGCACGGGGCAAGGGCCGACCGCAGGTCGGGAAACATCTGGGCCTTATCCAGAACGTCGGCGGCGTGCCAGGCCATACGGCGGGATTCTCGTTCGAAGAAGGGCTCCGCGCCGGGCCCATCGCCGGCCCGGTGAAGGCGGGGATCCACGAGGGCCAGATCCGAAAATCCGAAATTCTTCATGGCCCGGGCCACGGCCCCCACGTTCCCCGGCGACCTGGGACGCACCAAGACGAAGCGCACGGAGGGGCTCACCTCCTCGCACCCCTGGACCCCTTATGGTCTCCGCTGTGGCGCTGGAACTGAGAGACGGCCCGGTTGTGCTCGTCCAGGGTCCTCGAAAAAGCGTGGGTGCCATCGTTCCGGCTCACGAAGTAGAGATAGCCCGAGGGCGTAGGGTTCAGGGCCGCCTCCAGGGACGCTTTGCCCGGGCTGCAGATGGGCCCCGGCGGGAGCCCGGCGTGGAGGTACGTATTGTAGGGACTCGGGAAGCCCCAGTCCAGGCGCGTCAGAAACCCGCGGTAGACACCCGCCACGGTTTCCGCGTACACGATGGTGGGGTCCGTTTGGAGGGGCATGCCGAGACGGAGGCGGTTGTCGAAGATGCCGGCGATCAGGCCGCGCTCCGCGGGCGCCGCCGTTTCCTTCTCCACCAGGGACGCGAGGGTCACTACCTTCCTCAAGCTGGTGCCCGCCGGCAAATCCCGTTTCCTCGCGAGCCACCACTGGCGGAAGTTTTTCACCAGGACCGCAACCACACCCTGCTCATCGAGGGCCGGGTCGAGCAAGTAGGTCTCCGGGAACAGGTAGCCTTCCAGGTTTGTGGCTTGGGGATCCAGGCTGCGGATGAGCTGAGGGGACTCCACGTCCCGGCGGAAGACTTCTTCGCGGCCCAAACCAGCCTCTGCCAGGAGATGGGCCACCTCTTCGGCGCGGAGCCCCTCGGGCACCGTCACCTTGACGTAGATCACGTCGCCACGATTGAGTTTGTCCACCACCTGAAGGGGGGTGAGGGGCCGGTCGAATTTGTAGGTCCCCGCCCTCAGGCCCCGCGGGCGGCCGTAGAGGGCGTAGGCGACCTTGAAGGAGACGCGGCTTCGGACGACGCCTTCCCTGGACAGCGCTTCGATGACCTGCCCCGCGTGCATCCCCTTGGGCACCGTGACGAGGACCTCCCTACCCGTGCGCAGGTAGGGCGCGTGCCAGTCCCAGGCCAGGAGGGCGGCGCCGAGGGCCACCACCGCAAGGGCTGCGACGGCGGCAGCCAGGAAGAGACGGATGCGGGCCTTCATCGCACCGGCTCCGAATCCAGGAAACTCTGGAGGAGGAGGGCGGCGGCCACTTGGTCGAGACGCCCTGGCGCGCCCCGGATCTTCTCCTGCCGCTCCCTGAGGATCTCCTGCGCTTGATGACTGCTCAAGCGCTCGTCCCACAGGACGAAGCGCACACCGGGAAGGCGAGGCTGGAGCTTGTCTACGAGCTGGTGAACGTGCTGGGCGCTGGAGCCTTCCCTGCCGCTCATGTGGACGGGGTTTCCCACGACCAGGATGGCCACGTCGTGCTCCTGGACCAGGGTGAGAAGGAGCCGCACCGCTTCTTTGGCGGAGGTGACATTCAGGGTAGGCAACGTGCGGGCCAGGGACCACGTCTCGTCGGAGACGGCCACGCCGATGCGCCTCGTACCCCAGTCCACGGCCATGACCCGGCTCATGGCATCACCGTGCTGCAAAACCCGGAGGCGGGCACGGTGCCGGTTCGTTCGCACAGGTGCAGGGTGGCGATGCCGCCCGTGAGCGGGCGCTGCGCCTTGACCTCGAACCCCGCTTGCCGTAGGCGAGAGGCGAAGGCGGGAGCGCCGGGGAAATCGGCCACCGTGGCGGGCAGGTAGGCGTAGGCGCCGCCCCGGCCGCTCACCAAGCGGCCGGCCACAGGCAAGACCCTGGTGAAGTAGACTCTGTAGATGGCGCCAAACAGCGAATGTTTGGGGGAGGAGAACTCCAGGACGGCGAGCTTTCCACCGGGCTTAATGACGCGGGCCATCTCCCGGAGCCCTCCGTCCAGGTCTTCAAAGTTGCGGACGCCGAAGGCCACCATGACGGCGTCGAAGGCGCCGGAGCGAAAAGGAAGAGCGAGGGCGTCGGCCTGGGCCAAGGGCAGGGACAATCCCGTGCGCTGGGCTTTCCGTCTGGCGATGTCTATCATGGGGCGGCTGAAGTCGGCGCCCACGGCCCGCGCTCCTGAACGCCGCACGAGGGTGAGGGCCAGATCTCCCGTGCCCGTGCACAGGTCCAGAACGAGATCCGAGGGGGATGCGGCCAGCCCCTTTGCAGCCACGTTCCGCCAGTGGCGGTCCATGTTGAGGGAGAGCACGTGGTTGAGCAGGTCGTAGGTGGCGGCGATGGCGGAGAACATTTCCGCCACGGCGGTCCCCTGCCTGGTCTTAGGATCGGGGGCCGTTAGGGATGGTTCTTCCCTCACGGGGAGCCTTCCCGGATGGCTTCGGCCAGCTCCCGGGCGCTGCACGTGGCGGTGCCCGCCTTGCTCACCACCACCCCCGCCGCGGCGTTGGCCAGGGCCGCGGCCTCCGCGAGGGGAACACCGGCTGCAAGGGCCAGGGCCAGGGCGGCCACCACCGTGTCCCCCGCCCCCGTCACGTCAAAAACCTCTCGGACTTTGGAGGGGATGCGCTCCACAGCGAGGCCCCTGGGGGCCACGGCCATGCCCTCTTCGCCCAGGGTGAAGAGGACCGAGCCCCAGTCCGTGCGCTTCAGGAGGTCGGCCGCCACGGTCTCCACGTCCGCTGTGGCGAAGGGCTGGCCGTAGAAGCCCGCGGCTTCCTGCCGGTTGGGAGTGACCACGGTGGCGCCTGGGTAAGGAAAATGCACGGGCTTGGGGTCCGCCACGTAAGGGATCCCCGCCTCTTGGGCCATGCGGCCGATCACGGAGAGGAACTCGGGCGTGAGCACGCCCTTGGCATAGTCGGACACGACCAAGGCTCCGCAGGCGGCAAGGCCTTTTTGGAGGGCCGCTTTTAGGCGCGACAGCGCCTCCGGGGTCACGGGCTCGCGGGTTTCGCGGTCCACCCGGACCACCTGCTGGTGCTGGGCGATGATCCGCGTTTTCACCGTGGTGGCCCTTCCGGGAACCCGCACGATGCCTCCCCCGTCCAGCCCGCACGACTCCAGGAGTTCCATGAAAACCGATCCGTAGCGGTCGTCCCCCACTACCCCCAAGAGGAGGACCTGGCCGCCCAGGGCCCGGATGTTGTGGGCCACGTTGGCCGCGCCGCCCGGAGCACGGCGCTCGCCCGTAACTTCTACCACGGGAATGGGGGCCTCGGGCGAAATACGGCGGACGCTGCCCTGGACGAAGCGGTCCAGGATCAGGTCCCCCAGGACCAGGACGCGGGCCTTACTCCAATCGGGCAGGTTTAGGTGCACGCCTTTCTCCACACGGGCCTCCACACGGGCCTCAGATCCCGGCTTTCCAGAGGTAGAGCCAGTTGAGTAGAAAGGCGGCCCCGGCGCCGAGCCAAAGCCACTTCTCCTCCCGCTCCCCTACATCGATGGTAAAGTCTCTCCCCGCGAGCCGGGCTCCCGCCCCCATCAAAAACCATGCCCCCAGGCCCGTGAGGATGAGGGCAAACAAGGGGTTCATCTTGAAGGCCTGCACCACGTGGCCCCGGACCATGAGCTGGCTCATTCGGGTCGCTCCGCACGAGGGGCAGGGATGGCCTGTCACGACGTGGAAGCCGCAGGGGGGAAGCCACCTGGCGGGAACGAAGGAGATGGCCCATCCGAGGGCTCCCAGCATGCCCAACCCAAGGCCCACGAAGGGCCAGGCGGGAAGGGGGCCGCGCGCTCGGTGGCGCTTGAAGTGGAAGGTCACGGAGCCGGCACCTTTCCCGGAGAAGCGGGGGGCTCGGGCCGTCCCGCGGCAATGTGGAGGGCCGTCTCGAGGGTCGTCCACTCCTTGCCCGGGAGGACCAGGGCTACGGGGCGTCCTTCGGGGTGGGCCAGGCGCCGCCCGTCTTTCTCGGCACCCACGGTGGCCGTCTCGGTAAAGCCTTCGCCTTTCAGCACGAAGGTGGCCTGCCCAGCGCCAAAACCGGGCGTTGCCGAGCCCTCCCACGGGACGGCCTTCTCTCCCGCGAGATTCGTGAGTGCCACGGGGACTGCTCCGGGATCGGACCCGTCCGTCTTGGCGGGAGGAACGCCCTTCACCTGCCAAGCCCCCTCCTTGCTCCGGATCAGGACGAGCCTCACAGGCCCCTCCACGTCCAGTTCAGTGGCATCCAAGGCGTCCCGGCGGAACAGCTTGAGGGAACGGAGCCCTTGGGGGTCCTGGTCCAGCGAGGCGAGACTGTTCTGGGACACGGCCATGATGGAGGGGCGCCCGGAGACGGAGGCGTAGATGAGCCGTTTTCTGGGATCGGCCCCCGGGACGGGAGCCCCCAGGCCGATCTCCACGGGCGGCCCCGAGGCCATCTCCAGCCGGATTCGCGTGAGGGGAGGATCGAGGCCGGCGGCTTTCAGGTCCGGCACGGTGCCCGTCACGAAGCTGTCCACCAAGCACAGGGAAACGTCGTCGAGCATGGACTCAATCTTGCTCTCGGCCCCCCAGTCCTGGAACGGCGCCGTCACGTTCCAGCCAACGCCCCGGCCGGCTCGGCGGCAGGCGAGACTCCTACCTCCGGGGCCCTTCACCGCGACGGCCTGCACGTCCTGGGTGGCTGCGGTGGTGAGGTTCTTGAGCCTGAAGTCGCCGGCGGGCCGAAGAAGGAGGCTCTCCAGGTCCGCGGGGACCAGAGCGAGCCGGCCGTTCACTCTAAGGTACAGCCCCTCGTCGAGGGGGGCCTTGGCTCCCACCTCCACGCGCGTGGTTTGCTGGCCGGTGATGATGTCCCAGATGGCCCTGGGCTTGTCCAGCCCCAACGCCGCGAGCGGTGTCCCCGCCTGGGGGAAGCGCAGGGCCTTGGTTTGAGCCAGTCGCTGCAGGAATCCTTCGATCCCCTCCCTGTCGCCCGGGTCCTTCACGGGGAGGAGGAGGGACCAGCGGCCGCCAGGACCCTTTTGGAGTTCGACGGGACCCTCTCCGGTCCGCACAAGCCGTGTCACCTTGGAGACCGGCACATCGCAGACCTTCTGCCGCTCCTCCGTGCGCTGATCGGTGGTAGGCGCTTTGCGCTCCCAGAGGAGGATGACGGCGAGGAGGACCGTGACCACGGCCAGGAGGATCCAGGTGGATCTTTTCATGGGCCTACCTCCGCCGCCTGAGGTACACCCAGACGCCGGCTCCCACCGTGACGGCCGGGAAGACCACGACGAAGAGGAAGAACAGGACGTTGGCCTGCGAGCCCGTGAGTGTCAGGTGGGTTTCCACCGATGTCCTGGGCGGAATGGCGATGCGGTCTTCCTGCGAAAGGAGCCAGTGCACGGCGTTGAGGGCAAGGAGGAGGTTCCCGCCGCCCGCTTGAATCACCGAGTCGCTGGCCCAGTCCGAGTCACCGAAAATCACCAGACGGGCTTTTTGGGCAGCCTTGGCCGAGGAAATGCTTGCGGCCAGCGCCAGCGGGCCTGTGGCGTCACCGGAGCCCCGCTTCACCTCCTCCAAGTGGCCCAGGTCTCGCTCGCCCCAGGCGTCTGCCGTGGTGCGGATGAGGGTCTCGGCGTGGTAGTCCGGATCCGAAGGAACCCCTACGTGGAGGGACTGGGCCAAGGTGAAGAGAATGGGGAGTTTGTTCTGCGCCAGGTCCTTGACGATGGGGCCGGAGGAGAACCCGGAGGCGAAAAAGGTCTGGGCGCCCAGGTAGGGAACGGCGGCCTTGGGGTCGATAATGATGTCCTGCCCGAGGGTGATCCCCCACGTCTTCAGCAGCCCCTCCAGACCCGTTTCCGTGAAGGCCTTGGCCCCGTCCGCCAGCTCCGGGTCCACGAGCAGAAGGGCCTTGCCTCCCGCTGCGAGGTATGCCCCAATGGCGGCCGCCTCCTGGGGCAGGAAAGGCTTCTGCGGGCCCGCCACCACGAGGAGGCTGGTGCCCTGGGGGACTTCCGCCTTGCCCAGGCTGTCCCAGTCCTTGACCTGAGCCCCTTCCTTGGTGAGCCTATCTCTTAGGGTGGCCGTCCCCTCGCCCCTTTGGAGATCCCGCTCTCCATGCCCGGAAGTGAACAGGATGACGGGTTTCTGAGGTTCAAGCGCGTCGAGGATGGCGTTGGTGAAGGCCTCTTCGGCCTTGAAAGCCTTGACCTTGGGCTGCCCGCCCATTTGCATGGGGGAGAAATCGTAGTCCACCATCTGGTCCTTCTCCACGTAGCGGCTGTTCCCGCCCGTGTCAAAGACCACCACGTTGGCCACCCGGACCTTGTACTTCTGCGCCAATGCCTGAACCTCCGCCCGGTCGCGGTCGGGGTCGATGTACTCCACCTGCACCGCGGAGGAAGCCGCCTGGTAGGCGGAGAGCAGATCCTTGACGCGCTGGAAGAGGTCGTCCCCGGGCGCCAGGAAGACCACCACTTTTAGGGGTGCCTTGAGGCCTTTGAGAACCTTTCGGGATTGGTCCGAGAGGCTGAAGGACCGGGACGACGTGAGATCCCAGCGGTGGTAGTGGCGATAACCGAGATAGTTTACTATGCCGAAGAGGGCGAGACACAAGGCGAGAAAGGCGCCCCAGTTTGCTTCCTGCAGCGTTTGTTTGCGCATCACGCCCACCTCCGCGCCTGCAGGGCTTGGTAGGCAAGAGCCAGGAAGAGGCCCGTTCCGGAGAGGCAGTAGACGAGCTGCCGGCTGTCCACCATGCCCCGGGCGAAGTTCTGCATGGCGCCCCAGAGGTCTACGTACTCCAAGATTCCCTTCCAGAAGGGATCGGTAGCCAGGATGGAGAGGATCGAAAGGGTGATAAGGAGAACCAGAATGCCGAAGGCCATGATGGCGGCCACCACCTGGTTGCGTGATGCGAAAGAAGTGAAGAGGCCCACGGCAAGGAAGAACATGCCCACGGTAAGGACGCCCAGGTATCCCGTCCAGACGGGGCCCCAGTCCACGGGAGAGAACCGGCTGAGGATCCACCCGTACAGGAGGGTCGGCAGCCAGATGGCGCCGTAGAGGGCCAGCGCGCCGAGGTACTTGCCTGCTACCACCTCCATATCGGAGACGGGGGCCGTCATGAGGGTCTCCAAGGTCCCGCTCTTCCGCTCCTCGGCCCCCAGGCGCATGGTCACTACGGGAGCCATGAGAATCATGTAGATCCAGAAGAACATGGTCCCGCCGAAAAAGATCGCCATGGGGCTCGCCGAGGAGGAGCCAGGCTGGCTCAGCGCGGCGAGAATCACGGAGAAGATGAACCCGTTCATCACGAGGAAGGACGCCACCACGATATAGGCCATGGGCGTGAAGAAGAAGGAGAGAATCTCTTTCTTGGCGATGGCGAGGACGGCCCTCATGCGAGCACCTCCTGGGCGCTCTCGCGCGTCGTGATGGAGAGAAACGCCTCTTCGAGGGAGACCTTCTCGGTGGTGAGCTCCACCAGCGGCAGGTTGGCCTGGGCGCAGGCCCAGAAGAGGGCCTCGGGAACCGCCGTTCCTCCGGGGGCCGTGAGCCTGAACCTGGCCACGCCGCCCTCCTCCTCCAGGAACACGGTTTGGCTCACGCCTGGAACGGAGGCGATGCAGGTCTGGGCTATCTCCCGCGCCGCCTTCACGCCGCATAAGACATGGCCCGCCCCGCTCAGCCCCCGGTGGAGATCAGCCACGGTGCCGTCGAAGAGGAGGCGGCCCTGGTGGAGGATGAGGGTCCGGGAGCAGATGGCTTCCACCTCCGGCAGGATGTGGGTGGAGAGGATGACCGTGTGGTCCGCCGCCAGTTGCTTAATGAGGTGGCGCGTGTGTACGACCTGGCCCGGATCCAGCCCCACCGTGGGTTCATCCAAGATCAGGAGAGGCGGGTTGGCCAGCAGGGCGTCCGAGAGCCCAACGCGCTGGCGGTAGCCCTTCGAACAGGTTCCCACGATGCGGTCCGCCACCTCCGTCACCTCGCAGGCATCGAGGACATCCTGGATGCGCTTGGCGCGGGCGGACCGCGGAATCCCCTTCAGGGCGGCCCTAAATTCCAGGTACTCGCGCACTCTCAGGTCTTCGTAGAGGGGATTGTTTTCAGGAAGATAGCCGATCATGGCCCGGACGGCCTTGCTGTCTTGCGAAACGGAGCGGCCGTCGAGGAAGACCTCGCCCGCATTGGGGCGAAGGTAGCCCGTGATCATCCTGAGCGTGGTGGACTTCCCTGCCCCGTTGGGCCCGAGAAAGCCCACGATTTCGCCGCGCCCCACGGTAAAGGATACGTGGCTCACGGCCTCCTTGTCGCCCCATCGCTTCACCAAATTTCGTACGTCGATCATAGCGGCTCCGAGGGTCAGCTTTGGGCCGCGAGGAAGGCGGCCACCCGCCGGACCACCGAGTCGGCGCCGCGCTCCACGGCCCGCTGGCGGAGGGATTCGAGCTGGGCCGCTGAAGGCTCCGAGCCCAAAGCGCGGCAGGCGTTGAGCAGAAGGACGAGGTCGGCCCCGTCCACGGCGGAAGCGGTGAGGGCTTCGAGGGCGGGCCCGTTCGAGGCGGTCTGGTAGAATTCCAGAGCGTCGTGAAGGAGCCCCGCCTCTTGGTAACGATGGCCCCAGGCCGTCAACTCGGCGGGAGGAAGAGGCTTGGCGAAGAGGATTTGGTGTTTGCCGGCCACGGAGAGAGGGAACTTGGGCGATGCCATGGCACCTCCTGAAGGTCCCCAAAGTAGCACAGATCGGGCTCGGGGGTCATCTAGGAAAGGGGGAGCAGGAAGCAAGACGCGGGGAGCTTGGGCTGGCCCATGCTCGCTGGAATGGGCGCCCCGGCTCCCCGCTTCCTTCTGCTGCGATGTTATCCCTTGATGGCGATCTTCTTGGGCTTGCTCTCTTCGGCCTTGGGGATCATGACCTCCAGGATGCCGTCCTTGTAAGATGCTGAGATGGCATCGGCCTGGACGCGGGTGGGAAGGGCGAAGGATCGCACGAACTTGCCGTAGGCCCGCTCCACGCGGTGGTAGCTTTGCTTCTCGGCCTCCTGCTCAAAACGGCGCTCGCCCTGGATGGTGAGGACGTTGTTCTCCACGTGGATGTCCATGTCCTCCTTCGCCATGCCAGGCATGTCGGCCAGGAGGACGAATTGGTTCTCCTCCTCCTTCAGATCCACCGCCGGCATCCACTGGCCGTAGTCAAGGTTCCCCGCCGAGTGGCCGTAGGCCTCGTCGAACACCCGGTTCAGACGGTCATTCATGGTCAGGAGCTCCCTCAAGGGGCTGTAACGAGTAAGGGTCGCGTTCATGGCTTTAACCTCCTTTTAAAGGACCTCAAATCCAAGGTCCAGGGATAATATAGGACTATCACTTATCGTTGTCAAGTAATATGACTACAAATGAGTCAACTTTGCTTAAACATTGCACTAATATACTTTATAGTCAATAGGTTACGAGATGGAATAGGGGGAAGTTTTTTCAGGGGGCCAGTTTCCGGCGCAGCTTCTCTAGGAGTAGGAGGGCCTCCATGGGGGTCATGGTGTCTGGATGGGCCCTTCGGAGGGCGTCCAGCACGTCCCTTTCGGCCGCGGCCCCGTCCCCTTCAAAGAGAGTTCCCTGCCGGACCGCCGTCCCCGGAGGAGGTTGAGTGGTACCCACGCCCGCCCTGCGCGCTTCTAGATCGGAAAGGATCTCCCGGGCCCGCGCCACCACGGAGGCGGGAATTCCCGCCAGCTCGGCCACGTGGATGCCGTAGGACTTGTCCGCCGCGCCTTCTTCTACGCGGCGGAGAAAGTGAACCTTCCCCGCATATTCGCGCACCGCCATGGTCAGGTTGTGCACACCAGGCAGGGTCCGTCCCAGCTCCGTGAGCTCGTGGTAGTGCGTAGCGAAGAGGGTTCTGCAGCCGACGCCGCCAGGGCCGCGCAAGGCCTCCACGACGGCCCAGGCAATGGCCATGCCGTCATAGGTGCTCGTCCCCCGGCCCACTTCGTCCAGGATCACCAGGGAGCTTGAAGTGGCGCCGTTGAGGATGGCCGCCGTTTCGGTCATCTCCACCATGAAGGTTGAAAGGCCGCGCAGGAGGCTGTCGCTCGCCCCCACCCGGCAGAAGAGACGGTCCATCAGGCCCACCGTAGCGGCCTGCACGGGAAGCCATGCGCCCAGGTGGGCCATGACCGACAGAAGGGCCACCTGTCTCAGATACGTGGATTTTCCCCCCATGTTGGGCCCCGTGATAAGGAGCACCTGGTGCTCTGCCGTGTCGGCCTGCACGGGATTGGGAACGAAGGGCCGGTGCCGGTCATCGAGTTCCAGCACGGGGTGGCGGCCCTCTGCCACGCTCACCACGGGTTCCTCCACCAAGGACGGCCGGACATAGCCGCGGCTCCGGGCCTGCGCCGCGAACCCCGCGAGCACGTCCATGCGGGCCAGATCGCCCGCCGCGTCCCTCAGCGCGGGCAAGAAGGGCTGAAGACCCTCTACGAGGGCTTCCCACATGCGGCCTTCCAGGTCCTCCCGTTGGGACTGGGCCGAAAGGATTCGGTGTTCCAGGTCCCGCAGCTCCTGGGTCACGAAGCGCTCGGCACCCACGAGGGTCTGCCGCCGCTCATAAGCCTCGGGAACCCGGGCGAGGTTCGCCTTGCTGATCTCGATGAAATAGCCGAAGTTCTTGTTGTACCTGATTTTAAGCGAGCCGATACCGGTCCCTTCGCGCTCCCGGCGCTCCACCTCCAGGATGGCGCCGCGGCCGTTTTCGGCCAGATCCCTGAGCTGATCCAAGCCGGGTGAGAAACCGCGGGCAAAGATGCCTCCCTCGCGTGGATGAGGCGGGAGCTGCTCTTCGAGCTCGCGCTCCAGCCGGGCGGACCACCGGGCCGCTTCGGGAGAAGCCGCGGCCACGCCGGGCAGGGGCTCCCCCAAGGCTTCGCACAAGTCCAGGGCCTCTGGCAGGCGCGACAAGGCCGTCCGAAGGGCCCCCGCATCGCGGGGCGAGGCGATCTTGGCGCCGAATCGGGCCACGAGGCGTCCCAGGTCGGGGAAGCCCTTGAGGAGCACCCGAAAGCGGCCCAGCGCCTCCGGGCGCTCCACCCACGTGCTCACCGTGTCCTGGCGGCGGCGGATCTCCTCCAGAACGGCGCAGGGCGAGAGAACCCACTCCCGCAGCAGACGGGCTCCCATGGGCGTGCATGTTGAATCCAGACACGCCAGCAGACTCCCTTGCCGTCCTCCCGTTTCGATGGCTTGGACGAGCTCCAAGTTGCGCCGCGTGGCTTCGTCCATGGCCACGAAGGTCCCGGGGCTTTCAAACCGGGGCCGCTTGAGGATCTGTCCTCCCCGGCCGCGCACGTACTCGAGGAGGGCGTGAAGGGCGCCAAGGACCTCGGGATCCGGCGGCAGTCCCGGCAACCCCGCAGGCAAGCCGAATCGCCGGGCCAACTCGTCCATGAGGCCGGGAGGAGCAAACGCTTTGGCAGGCAGGGGCGACACCGCGAAGGGCCCATCCGGGGCCAGGCCGTCTGGACCCCCGGCACAGAGCACTTCCGCGGGTGACAGGGCCCGCAGGCGCTCCTCGGCTTCGCCGCGCCGCGAGAGCCAAACCGTCAGGTCGCCGGAGGACAGGTCCGCCCATACCAGACCCACGGCAGCCGCACCGGGATTCCAGGAGGCGAGGATCACGGGCTGCGCCGCCTCCACGACGCCTTCCTCCAGAACGGTCCCGGGAGTCACCACCCGTGTCACCTCCCGGCGTACCAGTCCCTTGGCCGCCGCGGCGTTCTCCATCTGGTCGCATAGAACGACCTTCCGCCCCGCTCGGATCAGACGGCCCAGGTAAAGGTCCAGGGCGTGATACGGCACGCCGCACATGGGCATCGGATCGGGTTTCCCCCGGTCCCGCGTGGTGAGGGCGATCTCCAGGATCTCCGAGGCCGCCCGGGCATCGGCCCCGAACATCTCGTAGAAGTCTCCCATGCGGAAGAGGATGATCTTGTCGGGGTGTTCGTCCTTCACCCGCCGCCATTGGCGCATGGCGGGGGTGAGGCCCTCCTCGTGTCCCATGTGGCCCTTCCCGTTTCCGGCGGTCGCCTGGAGAGGCGGATTGTACCCCGCGGTGAATCCAGGCGCCACCTCTCGGCATCTGGAAGGAAGGAAAGCATGGGCGCGTTCTAGTTTGACGAGGGATTCACTTTCCACTAACATGACGCGTTTATAGGAGGCCGCGCACATGGACGTCAAGGGCGTAATGAAGGAGATTGCGGACAAGGGCATCCGGGCCATCGATCTGCGCTTCATGGACATGCCGGGCATGTGGCAGCACTTCACGATCCCCGCGGATCAGTTCTCCGAAGGGGTGTTCGAAGAGGGCCTGGGATTTGACGGCTCCTCCATCCGCGGCTGGAAATCCATCCACGAAAGCGACATGATCGTCATCCCGGACGCGGCCTCGGCTTTTTTGGACCCCTTCTTCGCCCAGCCCACCCTCACGCTCATCTGCGACATTCTCGATCCCGTCACCAAGGAGCGCTACCCGCGGGACCCCCGCAACATCGCGCTCAGGGCCCAGAACTACCTCATCTCCACGGGCATCGCCGACACGGCCTACTTCGGATGCGAGGCGGAGTTTTTCGTCTTCGACGACGTGAGGTACGACCAGACGGCCAACTCGGGCTACTACTTCCTGGACTCGGCGGAGGGCCGGTGGAACAGCGGCAAGGAAGAGAAGCCCAATTTGGGATACAAGCCCCGCTATAAGGAGGGCTACTTCCCCGTGCCTCCCACCGACTCTCTCCATGACCTGCGGGGCGAGATGGTGCGCATCATGGGCGAGATCGGCCTCACGGTGGAAGCCCACCACCACGAAGTAGCCACCGCGGGCCAATGCGAGATCGACATGCGGTTCAATACCCTCGTGAATACCGCCGACAGCCTCATGAAGTTCAAATACGTAGTGAAGAACACGGCCCTGCGCCACGGCAAGACGGCCACCTTCATGCCTAAGCCCCTTTTCGGCGACAACGGCTCGGGCATGCACACCCACCAGAGCCTCTGGAAAGGCGGGCAGCCCCTCTTCCCAGGCAGCGGCTACGCGGGCCTGAGCCAGATGGCCCTCCATTACATCGGGGGACTCCTCAAACACGCCCGCTCCTTGGCGGCCCTCATCGCGCCCACGACGAATTCCTACAAGCGACTTGTGCCCGGCTTCGAAGCCCCGGTGAACCTCGCCTACTCGCGGCGTAACCGGTCGGCTTCCATCCGCATCCCCCTCTACACGGAGAACCCCAAGGCCAAGCGGCTAGAGTTCCGCCCGCCAGACCCCTCCTGCAACCCCTACCTGGCTCTGGCCGCTCAGCTCATGGCCGGCCTAGACGGTATCCTCAACCGGATCGACCCCGGCCAGCCCCTGGACAAGGACCTCTACGATCTTCCGCCGGAAGAGCTGAAGAACATCCCCACCATGCCCGGCTCCCTCGACGAGGCCCTCCGCGAGATGGAGAAAGACCACGCGTTCCTTTTGAAGGGCGATGTGTTCACGGAGGATTTCCTGCGCACGTGGATCGATTACAAGCGCCACCGGGAGGTGGAGGAAATGGCCCTCAGGCCCCACCCCTACGAGTTCGGGCTGTACTATGATATTTAGGGGAGCAGGGGGCAGGGGCAGGTAGCCGGAGCGGCCGGCGGAGAAGGTCAACACGGAAGGGTAAAGGGTAAAGCGTGCAGCGCGAGGAGCCCAACATGATCAAGCGGACCGTCCTGCTTCTGATGTTCACTCTTTGCGCCGTGGCCTGCATCCATGTGGTCGTGAACGTATACTTCCCCGAATCGGAAGCCAAGGGAGCCCTGGCGAGCCTCGAGGACGAGCTCCTCAAGCCCGCGCCGCCCAAGGCACCCGAGACGCCCTCTAACCCGCCCAAGCCCCGGCAGTCCCCTCAGCCCCAGAGCTATCTTCTCCGCTGGTTCCAGCCGGCCACGGCCTACGCCGCGGGCTCCGTGTCGGAAGAGCAGATCTACCAGCAGATCAAGTCCATGCCCCAAGTCCTCCAAGCCTACCAGCGCATGGGGGCCCGCCTGAACCGGGTGAACGCCCTGCGAAGCTCCGGCGTCGTGGGCGAGGGCAAGGACGGCCTCCTTGCCCCTCGGGGCACCGTGGCGGACCGCCGGGACCAGAAAACCATCGACGACGAGAACGCCGATCGCGCCGTGGTCATCCGCGGCCTCGCCAAAGCCTCCCTGGCGGCACAGGGCCAAGGGGTGACGGAGGAGGCCATCAGCCAGGTTCTCCCCGACGCCGCGGCCACCTTCGCCGCCCTCCGCCGCGAGAAGGCGGAGCGGGGATGGTGGATCCAGCTCCCGGATGGGACCTGGACTCGGAAATAGGGCACCTGATTGCCATGGGCCCGGGCGGGATCTTTTCGCGCCCGCCCGGGTTTTTCCACAGCGCGCCTGCCAGGACCACTTCGCGCAACACCTTACTAAATAACGACTTATTTTCCTTGACATGTCCGGGTTGGGGCACTATATTTTCGTGGCATGCGTGAGGTGACCGGATGACGAAACGGATCAGCTATACCCGCCGCGTCCTTCCCCAAGAGTCCAAGAGAGTTCCCCCGCCCTGCGCGGGGCAGTCCTTCACCACCTCCCCGGGGGCATCCCGGAAGGTCGCCCCTTTCAAAGGTTCCCAGGCCTTCCCCCTGCAGTCCATCGTGATACCAGCATCACGAATTTCAAGCCCCCAATGAGGGACGAGGCGGCGGGGCGACCCGCCGCTTTCGTTAACGGCCGGCCGTAACGGCCACCTTTGGGCGCTTCACGTCTCATACCGGCTTGCCGTCCGTCGTTCATGTCCCGTTGGCGAGGATACCCACCCGCACCCCGGCCGAGATGTGTATCCCGGCCTACAGGAAAGAGGGATCACCCCCGGCATTGAAGGCAGGCCGGTATCAGGCGTGGTTGCCCGAGGCTATGGCTTCTCGGGCAGGGCCATCCCCAGGCGCGCCATGACGGCTTGGATGTCCTGCCATACCAACTTCTTGGCCCCCACGGGGTTCCTGAGCAGGTAGGAGGGATGGAAGGTGGGCATGAGGGGGATGCCCCGGAAGTTGGACCACGTCCCCCGGAACTTGGTGATCTGCACCTGGACGCCCAGAAGATGCTGGCACGCCGTGGCGCCGAGGGCCACGATGACCTCAGGCCGGAGGGCATCGATCTGGGCCTCCAGGAAGGGAAGGCACGTGGCGGCCTCGTCGGGAAGGGGCGTCCGGTTGTCCGGCGGGCGGCACTTCACGATATTGGCGATGTAGACGTCCTGCCGGGTAAGCCTCATGCCCTTGGTGATGATGTCCGTCAGGAGCTGGCCCGCCCGTCCTACGAAGGGCTCGCCCGTCCGGTCCTCGTCCGCCCCGGGACCTTCGCCCACGAACATGAGCCGCGCCCGCGGGTTTCCAATGCCGAAGACTATCTTGTTGCGCCCATCGCAGAGGCGGCAGCGCCGGCAATCCCCCATCTCCTCCCGAATAGCTCGAAGCTTGGCCTCGGGTTCCAAGTCCGCAGAGGAGGGCTCCGCCGCATTCAGACTCGGGGGTTGCTGGAGAGAGGGCTGCACGGAGGCCGCGAGGAGTGCGGGGCGGTCCATGCCGTAATCCAGGCCCATCTCCTTGAGGAACGCTGCTCTCAGCTCGATCTGCTCCCGGAAGGGGCTACGCGCCATGCAGACCCTCCGAGATGGCATCCCACAAAGCCCGCGCGCAGGCGGCCTTGGTGGTCTCGGGCACGCGCTCCTCGGCGCCCCCGGGCCACAGCAAGATCAGGGCGTTGCGGTCCGAATCGAAACCCACCCCCTCGGCCGACACGTCGTTGGCCGCGATGAGATCCAGGCCCTTCTCATCAAGCTTCCTGCGGGCGTTGGCCTTGACCTCCTCGGTCTCCGCCGCGAAGCCGCAAATGAACTGCCCCTTTTTCTTCAGGCTCCTGATGTTGGAGAGGATGTCGGCCGTGGGTTCCAGGGCCAGGGTCCATCCGCCCTCTGCCTTCTTCCGTTTTTCCGGCAGGGCTTGGGCGACGCGGTAGTCGGCCACGGCGGCGGCCATGACGAGCACCTGGCACGCGGGAAAGTGCTGCACCACGGCGGCTTCCATCTCAGCGGCCGTGGTGACGGGTACCAGCCGGACACCCCGGGGAGACTCCAGGCCCGCGGGCCCCGAGATCAGGGTCACCCGCGCTCCGCGCCGGAGGGCCTCCCGGGCCACGGCGTAGCCCATCTTTCCGGAGGACCGGTTGGACAGGAACCGCACCGGGTCCAGGGCCTCGCGGGTGGGGCCGGCGGTGACCAGCACCTCCATGCCGGACAGGTCCCCGGCCTTGGACAGGAGGAGGAGGGCCTCCTCGGCGATGGCAACAGGCTCGGGCAGGCGGCCCTCGTCCACGTCGCCGCAGGCCAAACCCCCGCGGCCCGGCTGGAGGAACACGTGGCCCCGCTCCTCCAGAATCTTCAGGTTCTCCCGCACGGCGGGGTGGCGCCACATGTTCCCGTTCATGGCGGGGGCCATGAGAACCGGCGCCGTGGTGGCCAGGTAGTGGGTGGAGAGGAAGTCGTCGGCGATGCCGCGGGCGAATTTGCCCAGGACGTTGGCCGTGGCCGGAGCCACGAGGAGGAGTTCCTCCCACTTGGCGAGCTCGATGTGGGCGATGGAGGGCTCCCCGGCGCCCGCGAAGAGGTCCGTGATGACGGCGTTCCCCGAGAGGGCCTGGAAGGTCACGGGGGCCACCATCTGGGCCGCGTGGCCCGTCATGACCACCCGCACGTCGCAACCCCGTTCTTTAAGGCGGCGCACCAGGTCGCACGCCTTGTAGATGCTGATCCCCGCGCTCACGCCCAAGGTTACGCGGAAGGGACCCTTCCCCGCCCGCTCATTGCTATCCGTTTCCATTCGGTCCATGGGATCGCCTCCCGAAGCTCAGGACTTCTTAGGCGGGTACTGGGTGAACATGAGGCCCACCGTCCGCGTGAGTCCCGCAAGGAACTCGGGCGTGGGCGCCTCGTCCTTGAGGGTGCCGCTGGCGGCGGCGCGCCAGACCACGGTACCGGTCTTGACGTCCACCAGGTCCACCACCAAGGTTCCGACCTTGGCCCACGACTCGGTGATGTTCCGGTTGGCCAGCTTGAACTTACCCTCGTCCCAGTCGGTGATCTTCACGTCAGCTCGCTGCTTGACGTGGTAGTGGACGTAGAGGTCCGGGGCTTCCTCGGCCTTCTTCAGGCCCTTGGCCGCGAGCTGGTCATCCACAGCCGCCACGATGGCCGAATTCACGGAGGCGTCCGCCGCAGGGGTGCCCCCCTTCCAGGCGTAGGTGTGGAAGGCCGCGAAATCCACCGTCCGGTCCGCGTCGATGGAGATCTCCGCCGCGAAGACCGTGGTCACTACAAGCACGGCCCCCAGGGCCAAGATCCGTCCCAATGTCCTCATGGCCGTCCTCCTCTCATGGGCAGCGCACCGCCCCAGAACCCCGGGCGCGGCGGGTCTCTTATTCCGTACCCTTCTCCCTGAGCGAGATGGCAAGCTCCTCAAGCTGCTTCTCGTCCACGGTTCCGGGCGAGCCGGTCATGAGGCACAGGCCCGAGGTCGTCTTGGGGAAGGGGATCACGTCGCGGATGGAGTCGCAGCCCAGAAGGAGCATGGCCAGCCGGTCGAAACCGAAGGCGATGCCACCGTGGGGCGGGGTACCGTAGCGGAAAGCGTCCAGGAGGAAGCCGAACTTCTCCTGGGCCGACGCCTCGCTGAACCCGAGGGCGCGAAAGACCCGCTTTTGGATGTCGGCGCGGTGGATGCGCAGGGAGCCCCCGCCGATCTCATTGCCGTCCAGGACCAGGTCGTAGGCCTGGGCTTCCACCTTGCCAGGGTCCGACTCCAGCAGGTCCCAGTGCTCCTGGGCCGGCATCGTGAAGGGATGGTGCTTGGCGGCCCAGCGGTCCTCCTCGGGGCTCCACTCGAACATGGGGAAGCGGTGGACCCAGAGCAGGTCGTGGCGGGCCGGATCCACGAGCTTGAGGCTCTTGGCGAGATGGAGGCGGAGGGCGCTGAGACAGGCGCAGGCCGTGTCGTACGTATCGGCCACGAAGAGGCCCAGGTCGCCCTCCCCGGCACCCACGGCATCCAAAAGCGCCGCGGCGGGCCCCTCGCCGATGTGCTTGAGGGCCGCTCCCGCCAGGGCGCCGCCCTTTCTCATGAGGGACACGACGCCCTTGCCCCCGAAAGGTTTCACCACGGCGTTCAAGTCGTCGATCTGCTTGCGGGACATGCCCGCCTGGCCGGGCACGCACAAGCCCCGCACCACGCCGCCCGCCTCGATGGCGCCCTTGAAAACGCCGAAGCCGGTCCCCGCCGCGACGTCCGTGACGGTTTTCAGGTCCAGGCCGAAGCGCGTGTCGGGCTTGTCGCACCCGAAGCGGTCCATGGCCTGGGCGAAGGTGAGGCGCGGCACCTCCTCGGGAGCCGTGACGCCCGCCTCGGCGAAGAGCTCCAGCGTGAGGCGCTCGGCCAGGGACATGATGAGGTCTTCCGTGGGGAAGGACATCTCGATGTCGATCTGGGTGAACTCGAGCTGGCGGTCGGCCCGCAGGTCCTCGTCACGGAAGCACTTCACGATCTGGAAATACCGGTCGAAGCCCGCCACCATGCAGAGCTGCTTGAAGAGCTGAGGCGACTGGGGCAGGGCGTAGAACGAGCCGGGCCGAAGGCGCGAAGGCACGAGGAAATCGCGGGCCCCCTCGGGCGTGGACTTGGTGAGAAAGGGGGTCTCGATCTCGATGAAGCCTTCGCCGCTCAGGAAGTTCCGGGTCCGCTGGGCCAGCCGGTGGCGGGCCACGACGCGGGCGTTCTGGAAAGGGCGCCGCAGGTCGAGGTACCGGTATTGGAGGCGCATCTCCTCGCTCACGAGGCTCTCGTCTTCGATGGCGAAGGGCGGCGTTTCGGCCTGGGCCAGGACCTCCAGCCCGGAAACCTCCACCTCGAAGGCGCCGGTCATCATGTGCGGGTTCACGTCCTTGGGCGTGCGGTTCTCCACCGATCCCTTCACTGCGATAACGAACTCGGGGCGCAAATCCTTGGCCTCCGCGAAGACCTCCGGGTGCCTGTCCTCTGAAAAGACGAGCTGGACGATGCCCTCCCGGTCGCGCAGATCCACGAAAACGAGGCTGCCCAGGTCGCGCCGCCGGCGCACCCAGCCCTTGAGGATCACCTCGTGGCCCAGGTCGTCTCTCCCGATGGTCCCCGCGTAGTGGGTGCGCTCTCCAATGCTCATGGCCGTGTCTCCCGCAGCCGGGCTACCAGGGAAGGCTCCGGGAGGGCCTCCTGCTCGCCCGTGTCCAGGTCTTTCAGGGTGTAGGTCTGGGAGGCCACCTCCTCCTCCCCCACGATGAGGACGAACTTCACGTTCATGCGGTCGGCGCGCTTGAGGGAGGACTTGAAGGAGCGCGGGGCGTGCTCCATAACCACCACGTGGCCCTCCCGCCGCAGGCGCCGGGCCACATCCAGCGCCCGCTCGTAGGCGGCCTCGCCCATCCACGCCGCGTAGGTCCAGGGCAGGCGCCCCGTGGAGGCCGGCGGCACCACCATGAGGAGGCGCTCCACGCCCAGGGCCCAGCCGAAGCCCGCCATGGCCGGGCCGCCGATCTCCTCCAGGAGCCCGTCGTAGCGCCCCCCGCCCAGAAGGGCGTCCTGGGAGCCGAGGGCGCTGCTCGTCACCTCGAAGACCGTGCGCGTGTAGTAATCCAGGCCCCGCACCAGGCGGGCCCGCTCCGAATAGGCCACACCCAGCCGGGCGAGGATGGCTTTCACCCCCGCGTGGTGCGCGCCGCACGCGTCGCACAGGTGGTCCGCGATGGCGGGCGCGCCGTCCAGGATGGGCTGGCACGAAGGCACCTTGCAGTCCAGGACGCGCAGGGGGTTCGTCTCAAGCCGCCGCCGGCAGTCTCCGCACAGCTCGCCCGCCCGCGGTGCCAGGGCGTCTTTAAGCAGGGCCACGAACACGGGACGGCAGGCGGGACAGCCCACCGAGTTGAGGACCACCTCGATGCCCACCACGCCCGCTTTCTGGAGGAACTCCACGAGCATGCCGATGGTCTCCGCATCCGTGCCCGGCGCCGCGTCGCCCAGGACCTCCGCCCCGATCTGGTGAAACTGCCGCAGGCGGCCCTTCTGGGGCCGCTCGTAGCGGAACTGGGGGCCGAGGTAGAAGAGGCGCGAGTGCAGCGGCGACTCATGCAAGCGGTGCTCCACGAAGGCCCGCGCCACCCCCGCCGTGTTCTCCGGGCGCATGGTCACGCTCCGGCCCTTGCGGTCCGCGAAGGTGTACATCTCCTTGTTCACGATGTCCGTCTCGTCCCCGATGCCCCGAACGAAGAGTTCGGTGGGTTCCAGAATGGGCGTCCGGATCTCCGTGAAGGCATACCGATGGAACACCTCGCGGGCGATGGCCTCCAGCCGCTGCCAACGCGCGATGTCGGGAAAGAGGGTGTCCTGCGTGCCTTTCACCGCCGTGATCATGGGTCCTCCAGAAAATATATTGTAGCACCTGAGTTCACGGGTGCCGATGCGGGGAGAGATGAGTTGAGAGTTGAGGGTTGAGAGTTGGGAGTTGATGGATCAAGACCTTGCGGACAATGCCTACTCCCTTGCTCGTCTCTTTGGAAAATGCCGCCTCATCTCCCGTCTGACGCGCCGGGATAAGGCAACGGCGCGCTTCGCCTGCGATAGGGTAATCTCTTCGTAGTCGCCGGGATAGCGAGCGGTCGCGGCATAGTCCGTCAGCCGCGCGGCCTCCTCGGCGCTAAGGGCCGGCCTCGCTTCTTGCGGCAGCAGGGCGGACAGCCTCGATAGGTCGTGGCTCTTGGGCGGATCTATCTTCCACAGCACCAGGACCGCTTTCAGGTATTTCTCGGTGCATTGTTGCGCGTGAAGCACACGATTTCGGTGGGACAGTCAGTCCCCAAGGTGAGGGTGTGCGCGGCGACTTGTAAATCGTCATCGGCCCGCCGAGCCCACTCTTCAGCGACGCGCAGCAGTTCTTTGTCCTCGAACATATAGTGTTCTACCTTCGCGTAAGACGGGATTGAGGAGGGTTCCGGGGACGGCGCCCTTCCACTCCATCTCGTCGGGCGTAGCCACGACCACATCCTTGGAGAAGGGCAGATCGGCGAGAGCGGCCCGAATGGCCACACGCTGCTCGCGCCGGGAGCCGGAAATCCGCATGACCACCAGCACGTCCACATCGCTGTCGGGACCCGCTTCCCCGCGGGCATGGGAGCCGAAAAGGATGATGCGCTCGGGATGGAAGCCCGCCACGATGCGTCGAACCATCACTTGGATGCCCCGTGCCGAATCCGTCATTCGCGCGCTCCGCTCCCCTCAGGTGGTTCAGGGCCGCGTCCGTGATACTGCCCGTGTAAGTGATTGTATCACTGGGGCAGGATTCGAAGTGTCTTTCTTCGACTCGGGCCCCCGTCACCCTTCCCTGTCTTCCCGCCGCCGCGGGGAGCGGACCGGAAGAAGGATTCGGCCTTGGCGCGCTCCCGGTAGTACCGGACTCCGAGGTCCCGGTAGTTGCGCGCGTAGGCGTCCAGCCACTGGAGCTTCTCCGCTTGAACGCCGCCCCGAAGCCTTAGCGTTTCGTTTTTAGCGGTCTCGTGGAGGCGCAGGGCCGTCTCCAACGCGTCGCGGGCGGCGCCGAGGGGCGCGGCAAGGGCCCGGAGCGCGTCGTCTTCTTCTCGGGGTAGCAGGGTCAGGATCATCCCCGCGTGCTGAAGTTTCGCTTCGGGCCCCGCCTCCATCACGGCGCTGAGCCCGGCGGGAAAATAGAGGCGGTACAGGGAGGAGGTTCGGGGATTTCCGACTTTCGCCTGGAGGGCGAGGGAGAAAGCGCGAATGGCCTTGGTGAGGGCGGCGTCCGCCGCCTGTCTCGCCGCCATGGCCGTCATGGAGGCCGCCCGGGCCGCCGCGTGCGCCTCCACGCGCGCTCGCAAGCGCTCCTGGGCCCGCGAAAACTCCGCGGCGAGGCTTTCGAGGGCGGGCTCCGCCTTCAATCGCGCGAGATGATAGTCGCCGTACGTGCGCAAGAGCGTTGCCGCGGCGTACGTAACCCTTGGAAACTTCATCTTTCCCCTCCCAACGGGTTCCTTGCTCGTCCCCGAGCCGGCGGATCACCACTGCGACGCGGGAAAATGGGCTTTTGCCCGGGTGATGCGCCATTTTCCCCATGCACTGAGGTGCTCCACTCAGGCTGCTCGTCACATTCCTGTGGGGAAATGCCATCATGCCCGAGCTTGAAACTATTTCCCCATCATACTGAGGTGTCATACTCGGCCGGTACGCCGCATTGACTCGGGAAAATGCTTCTCCGCCCGACTGACGAATCATTTTCCCACATTTTGGATCGGGTGTCTCGCGTCAAATCCTGCCGGTGACGGCGCATTTCGTTGTCCAGACCGGCCCGTGCGCCCTCTTCACCCGTCACTTTCGCGCTCCAATCGGTTGAGTACCCCCGTTGACGCGGGGAAATACACTTTAGCCCGAGCTGAAAACCATTTTCCCGCTGATTGGAGTCGAAGTCTAGCTCAAGATCGCGACAATGACCGCCCCCTGCGGCGCACGACCCCGATGGACCATCCTTCGCACAAACCGCTTCCGGCCTATGGAGTTCCGGAGAGCCATCATCACGCTGGAAGAAGGCTGTCCCTCGGGTCACGTCACCGTCTCTGCGGCTTCTCTTGCTGCCGAAAAGACAACGGGGGTAACGCGCTCCTCATTTTGCGCTGAAATTCACCGATATGAACCCATTACGAAAGCGTGATGAACTGTGGCGAAGGCAATCTGCTGAGTACTTTGGCCATGAAGCTAAGATGGTCGCGGAGAGGTGCCTACGTTTAGTCCCGCATTGAGGCATTCGGCTGCTAAATTGGCCATTGCGGCCATTACTTCCGAGATTTGCCGTGTGTTGCTCAAATAGACAAACGCGAACCTCACGGCTTCGGGGGTTGAACCTGGAAACGCCGCCAGTTGGTCACGGAGAAGCACGTACACCTGATCCCCTTCAACGGGGCCGGCGGCCTTCGGGTCATCGGATAGCAGATCTGGGTGGCGGACCATCAGGAGACCGTGCTTGATCTTGTTGTAAGAGCCTCGCACATCTTTGTTCGTGTACATCCCCACAAACGTCTCAAGCAGGGTCTTGAGCCCCTCATGGCTGTACCCTGCCGATGCCGCCCGTTCGCCGAAGGCACCCGAGACTTCCGGCTCGCCGGGTAGCCCCACATACGCTAGCCAGTCTTCCGACTTCGCCAAGCCTTCGAGGAATTTGGCCACCTCCCCTTCGCCATAGGACCAGAGCGTGACGAGAATGGCTCCGGGTTCAGATCCTCTTGAGAGGGCGAGAAGTAGCGCGCCAGCGGCCTCGTAGGCATGGGTCATTTCGGAATGGAGACCCAGGAGCAGGTGGCCGACTCGTCCGTAGTCGCTCTTGCCGTAGGCCTCGCAGAGCGCAGGGAAAAGAGCTTCGGCCACGGCCAAAGGCTGGTGGCAGGAGAAGGCCGCGTATTCGCGGAGGAACCTGATTTCGCGAACCCGCGCAGGCGGGAAAGCCTCACTTTCCGACATGGGCCGTGACGAGGACCTCTTCGCCGAGCATGTCCACGATCTTGAGGGCGACGGTGGTCTTGCCCTTGGGGGCGGGCAGGTCGTAGGCCCCTTTCACGAAGTCCGTTTTCTTCTCGGGCACGTCTGAGAGGGCCACGTTGAACACCGTGCCGTCGTAGGCCGTGTCGATCATCACGCAGTCCACCATGGCGCGCCAGTCGTCGATCCTCGGGGTGAGAACCCCGGCCTGGCCGCGCAGGCGTTCGAGGATGCTGGGGGAGATGAAGTCCTCGATGACGACGTGGATCGTGTCCCTGGCCCGCGTGATCTTGGCCTTGGCCGTGGCGGGGGCGTGCTGGAAGAACTTGCCGTAGCGGGGATCGGTGCGCAGCTCGATGACGGATATCTTGTTGGCCGCGTCCTTGCCCTTGCGCATGCGGTTCCAGTCGTCGGCCCACGCGGCGGCGGCCAGCTCCTGCCCGAGGCAGACGCAGGTGACGGGGCGGTCCTCGTCGGGGCGGGCGTCCAGCTCTCGCTTGATCTCTTCGAGATCGATGGGCGAGAGGGGGTGGTTGAAGGGGATGATTTTGACGAGCGACTTGCCCAAGGTGCCATCGAAGAAGCCGTCGGCGCGGGTGCGCGCAACGCCGATGTGCTCGCACGCCAGGGCCACCGCCTCGTTGTGCTGGATTTGCAAGTCGTAGTCGTTCACGCGCCAGACCGAGAAGGCGAGCTGGGCGGGGGCGGGCGGCTCGGCCTTGCCGTCCTCCAGGGGGAGGGGCGGCTTTCCGCCCTTCTTGGCCGCTTCGATCTGGTCCTGGATGATGGCCTGGAGGCGCTTGCTCGTGGTCTGGATGGCGCCTTTGTTGATGTCGCACCCGATCCACCGGCGGCCCAGCTTCTGCGCAGCAGCTGCCGTGGTCCCTGAACCGATGAAACAGTCGAAGATGAGATCGGAGGGGTTGGAGGCCAGTGCAATTATTCTAGAGATTAGATCCTCTGGTTTTTGCGTTGGATAGCCAACATACTCGTCGCCTTGAGCGCGATATGTTGTGATGTCATCCCACACATCATGCACCAATTTCCCCTTTTCAATATCCACATAGGTCTTAAGGTACCGGGGATCCTTTGACCAGGGGTTATCAGTCCCGGTTCGTCCTCTGGTGTAGAAAAAGCCTTTTTCATCTTTTGTGAGATTCTGGGTTATCCGATCCTTGTATGGGACGCGCACCTCTTTTTCGTCTGTATTGAAGGCATATTCATCGTTCTTCACGTACCACAGAATCGTCTCATGCGATTTCGGCAAGCGGCGGTAGATTCCCCTCCCTGCGCCGATTACTGCATGCTGCCAAATGATCTCGTTAATAAGGTTCTGGGCCAAGAATACTTCATCCAAGACGCATCTCAGCAAGTGGACGACATTCCAGTCACAATGCAACAGGATGCTCCCATCCTCCGCCAGCAACTCCTTCATGAGCATCAGCCGCTCGTACATGAACTGGAGGTAGTTGTCGTTGGCCCAGATGTCCGTGTATTGGATCTGCTCGCCGAGGGTGTAGGCCTCGCCGTCCAGCTTGGCGGTGCCTTTGGCGCCCCGCAGGCTCACCTTGCGCACATAGTCGGCCCCCGAATCGAAGGGCGGATCGATGTAAATGAGGTTCACCTTGCCCCTGAAGCCGCTCCCGAGGAGGTGGGCCAAAACCTCCTTGTTGTCCCCGTGAAAGAGCAGGCCGCCCTTGGGGTAGGCCGCGGGCCAGTCTTGCCACGCGTCGGGGTTCTCCGGCTTTCGGCCGAACTGCGCCGCAGGGGCGAAGGTCTCCACGTGCTGGGCGGGAAAGGCGGTGACGTGCGACAGCGGCCTCTTGCCCACCCACGTCAGCATGGGGCGTCCTTTCGCGGCGGTGATCTTCACGTCGGCGTTCGAGCTCTTGCTATTTTTCACGGCGTGTCCTCACTGGGGGCGTGGCGCGTTCTTGGATGGCCTCGATGCTTCCTTCTCTGATCCAATGCTCAAAGAGCTTCTGGCTGTATTGGCGGCTCAGGCCGCCCTTGGGTGTCAGGCCTACGCGCCTAAGGAGGGCTTCGAGAGAGAGGGCCTGCTCCTGAAAGCCGAGGTGGCATAGCCCGTGGAAAGCCAGCCGGTCGGCAGTGCAGAAGGCAGGCTTCGGGTCCTTGGCCAGGCGGATCAGGGTGAGGGCCTCCAGCTCGCCCGGATCGACCCCCTCGCGCGCGACAGCCGGAAGACGCGCTTGCGTCTCTAGCAGGTCGGCCGCATCGGCTTCCTCGATGGTGATGCGTCCCGCCGCCGCGTCGTCCCTCAAGTTGATGGGGCTTCGAACGGGATCGCCATCTGCCTGCTCCTTCGCCCAATACCGAACCTCGCGGTCGGCTACCACTCCCGGCACGATCACGTCGGCCAGCTCCGTGAGCCGTGCCCACAAGCCTAGCTCGTGGAGGTGGATGATGACCACCGCGTCAAGCAGAAATAATTTTGGCTTCGTAGGCATCCGAGTCCAGATCGTAACCGTACTGATCGAGCACGTGCTCTACGTCGCCTACCGTCGTTTCGAGCAACTCGGCCATCTTGCCCCGGGAGATCTTCCCCGCCAGGAAACACCTCACGGCAAGAAAGACGAATCGCGGCGGAATCGCGGGGTCGTGACAGGCCTCACAGGGACGCAACCGCCGATCGAGGACCTTGAGGCGCGCGTCCGAGAGCAGCTTTTGGGCGTCCTCGCGGGAGAGGACATCCAGGTTAACCATTCGCCAGACCACCGCTTCGACGCTGACACCGAACTCGTGGGCCGCCTCTAAGATGGCCATGCCTCGGGCCCCCTTTTCATTTCGAAGAGAATTGATGAAGGGGTCGAGGGCGGCCACCGGAAGGAGCATGCGGCTGGCGAAGACATCGGCTAGCGTCTCGGTTCGGCCCTTGCCCCGGGCAGGTACGGCGGCCGTTGAAGGCGGCGTGCCCTCCCAGGTAAGCAGATGGAACAATTCGTGGGCCAGGCTGAAGTGCATCCGCCAAGAGGGTTCGCCCCCCTTGAGGCAAATGCCCGAGCCGAAGTCGCCCTTCGCCGTGAGCGCGGAACCCACTTGGATGGGAGCAAGGAAAATCTTGATGCCCCACTCCCCTTCGAGCGCCTCCCTAAGGGACAGTGCCGGGCGCGCGCCAAGCGAAAGCACCTCCCGGGCCTTGTCTGCCCAGGAACCCACCTCCTCAAAAGCCAACCGGTGCAGGTCTTTTGGCGGTTCAAAGGAGGGCATGGCCCCCCTCGGTTCGTGCCCCGCCAACCTCTCAAGGAAGGCATAGCGGCGACACCGAGTCAGAAAGAGTTGCTCTTCTTTCTCCCTGAATGGCGCCGTGCTTCCTTCGGCGCCCCTCCAGAGAACCCGCTGCGAAGCAGCAGCCTGCTCTCCCGTGAGGATAGCCGCCACCGGGACGCCGAAGAATGCCGCGAGGCGCACGAGTTCGGTGGCTTTTAATGCGCGTTTGCCCGCCTCCAGGTCGCACAGGACCTGTGCGAACTTGAAGCCCGCCGCCTCCGCCAAATCTTTTTGGGACAGGCCCCTGCGCTTTCGCAATTCGGCCACGCGCCCACCGAGTTCGCGGTCGTTCTGCTTCTTGTCCATCGTCCTCCCCCTGCTTGCCATATGTCCCAATATACACTCGCCTGCAGGAGAAATCAAGATTTTCTTGATGCCCGGTCTTGCGGACGGCCTCAACCCCCTCCGGTGGGACCTTCCTCCGGGGGAGGGAGCAGAGCCGCTACCTGGTCCGTCCCGACGACGTCGCTGGCGGTAAACACCATTTCGTACTTGAGTCTGCCGGGGTTCAGCGACTCCCAGCCCCTTAGGGCCATGGCTTTGGCCCCCCGTTCGCCGTCCACGGGATGGGCTCGGTCGTGCTCCTTCTTGACCTCCACGATGATGGCCTTGCCCGAACCCCGCTTCCCGCCCTTGGGCGGGTTTCTTCGGATGACGAAATCGGGGGTGTAATTCCGCCATTTTCCTTTGTCGTCCTTGTACTCCACGAAAAAATCGGTCTTGGCGGAATCGGTGAGGGCGCCCGTAAAATAGATGTCCTCCACCTCGTCCGGCTTTAAATTGAGGCGATCCAGCACGTGCTCGAAAAGGCTCAACTCGGGATTGGAGTCGAAGTTGTACGGATCGTAGTGAAAGCCGAAGGCCTCCGGGTTCGATTTCGAGAGTTTCTCCATGGGCACGAGCAGGTGCTCGCGATCCTTGGGGTAGACGATTTCGGCGGTATAGATCTCTGCCCCGGACGCGTCCTGCTCTCTAGTAAAGCCTTCCGGCTTCACGAGGGCGAGCGCCACATCCACGCGTTCCTCCTTCACTTCGTAGGCGCGGGTGAGCCGCTCGAGTTGTTCAGCCAGGGCTCGCTGATGGGATTCGGGGACATCCTCCTGCCCATACAGCCTTCGAATTTCCTCATACAGGGGCCAGGGATCGAGCCGATAGCGTGCGCCGAGATCCGCTGCCGCCGCGTAGGCATCCAGTCCGCCCGGTTCAGTCTCGATGGCCACCGTCGTTCCTAGTTGGCGCAGCACACTTTCCGTAGCCGCCTGCTCCGATACGGTGTAGGTGGCTTTCTGAAGCACGCCGCCCGTGTCCCCGGTGGGCCGGGTGAGCTTGATGGGTTTTGAGGACGCCGCCTTGGCCATCACCGTGCGGACCATGCGTGTCACCACGAGGGGCGGAATGTCCAGTTTTCTGAGGACGATTTTGCCCGCGCCGTTTCGTGGCCCGCGCGGTTCAGGTCGGCCAAGCCTTCGCCATAGGTTTCTTGGAGCTGCCGGTCGAGGACCTCGAAGTTATCGCTGGACAGATAGACCCTGGCCTTGACGGTGTTGCCGGGGATCTGGCGAAGGCAGCGCGTGGCGGCCTGGAGCACGAAGTTATTCGACGACTTGAGTTTCCGCGCGAGAGCGCAGGCGAATAGGCTCGGGCAGTTCCAACCCTCCGTGCCTTTGTTGACCAGGAGAATCACCCGGTGAGGCGCGGTGGGATCGTTGAGGTGGTTGAACGCGTCCACGTCCGCTGCTTTCGTCAGGCCTTCGTCGGAAGTGTTCACCAGGCAGAGCGCGGGGCTGAGACCAAGGCGAACAAGCGCCGCCTCAATGGTGGGCTTGAGCTCTCGTAGGTCATCGGTCTGCGGGAAATAAAGGGCCAGCTTGGCTTTTGCCCCATTGGGAAGAGAGACGCCGCCGTAGTCCTTGAAGAAGTCCTCGATAACGTGGGCCACATAGGCACGGGCGTCGCCATCGAAGTCGTAGGACTGGATGTTCCCCGCGAGGTCCTTCAGGATGCCGTCCCGGATGCCTTCGGATAGCCCGTACCAGACCACCACGTCCTTGAGGGCCTGCCGCTTGAAGTAGGGCGTGCCCGTCGTATTGACCACGCAGACCAGGTTCGTCTGGGCGGCCAGATAGTCCACCGTCTTGCGAACCTTCTTGAGTTCCGAATCGAGGGACTGCCCATAGGTATGGTGCGCTTCGTCGGAGAACACGGCGAGGTGGGGAAGGCTGGCGATGGACTGGAGCCGGAGGTTTGCCACTTCGGTGCGCGCCTCCTCCTCCCGTTGGCCACTGAATACGCCCCCCAGGTCGGATTTCCGGATGGTTTCCTTCTGGATCCGGATCTTTTCCGTATTCGTGACGACCACATTGAAACTGCTGCCGCGAATCACTGGAATGTCCTTCTCGCCGTCCCGCGTGAAGGTGAGCTTCACCGAGGCCGCGAAGGGTTTGTACATCCTGGGCGGGAGGAGCTTGTCGTAGGGCGTAGCCGCAAGCTCTCGAAGGGACTCCAATATTGTTTTGCCAGGCGCAAAAACCAGCGCGTTTTGGACGAAAGGCCCTGCCGGATATTCCAGGGCCATGGCGAACTCGCTGGCGATGATGGCGCCCATGAGGATGGTCTTGCCCGCCCCCATGGCCAGTGCGAGGATGTAGCTGGGGTAGTCGAGGGTTAACGTTTCTCTTAGCGATTCGAGTTGGAAGTCTCGGACAAAGTCGTCATCGCCGCGAATTCTGCCAAGCAAGTCGTCCAGCTCGAAATCGCAAGCTTCAAACGCGGGCTGGGGCACGCCCAGGGCCTTGATGAGATCGGCTTTCTTGGGAAAAAGCTTCCCATACAGCTCCAAGACGTGTGGCGTGTCTTCCACCATACGAAGATACCAGTAGGTCTCCAGCGCTCGAACTTGGGCCTGGCGCAGGAAGCGAGCCGCGTTGGTTTCCTGTTGAACTTGAAACTCCAGGATCTCCGCGATGGCTGGATAGGCCGGGCACTCAAAGGCCGAGGAGCGCCAAGCCGTGACTTTCTCGCGCAGACTTTTAAAGAGTGCATCCATCTCTTAGATTGCCCCCCAACTGTTTTGGTGCTTCCAGGTTAATTTAGCACGGCTTCGCTGCTGGGCGCACGGGAGAGTCCATCTACGGCCCACTGAATGGCCCCCTCTTCCTGAGAAAAAGACCTGCGCGGCCGCCCAATCAACGAAAGGATAGCCGCAATTCCACTTCTAGACATCCACACGGGCATTCCTGGCATTCGATGGTTTCAGGATTGGCAAGTGCCACATCTTGGAGGACTTCCACCTGGCGGCGGGCGGCGGCCCTAAACCAGCAGGCTTTCCAACACCTTAAAAAACTCCGGAAACGATTTGGCGACGCAGGCGGGGTCTTGCATGGTCACGCCGGACACGCGGAGCCCCAGGACGGCGAAGGCCATGGCCATGCGGTGG
>JBBIKI010000021.1:0-15486 GCA_037445535.1 Acidobacteriota bacterium
CAATCCCTTGGCAAACCTTCATTATTTCGGTAAGCTCTTCTGGGGAGAGACCATGTCCGATCGGATCCTGGAAGGTTCGCTCCGGGCCATCAGCATGCCGGACCTGCTCACGTTCATCAACCTGATCAAGAAGACGGGCGTCCTGACCCTGCACGAGGGCGAGCGCACCCAGAAGGTCTTTTGGGAACACGGGGACATCATCTTCGCCTCCTCCTCCGACCCAGAGGAATCGCTGGGAGCCTTTCTGGTGCGGCACGGCAGGATCACCCCCGAGCAGAACATGAAATCGGGGCTCATGGTGGAACCGGGCAAGCGCCAGGGCCGGATCCTCGTCCAGATGGGCATTCTGACGCCGAAGGCCCTCTGGTGGGCCGTGAAGAACCAGGTCCTTGAAATCATCTACTCGGTTTTCTCGGTACACGAGGGGCGATTCTTCTTTGAAGAGACGCCCGAGCCTTACGAGGAGAAGATCAAGCTATCCACCTCCACGACCAACATCGTGATGGAGGGGATCCGCCGCCTCGACGAGTGGCCTCGCATCAAGGAGATCATTCCCAACGACAGGATCGTGCCCTCCCTTGCCCCCCCCGAGCGGAGAGACAAGAGCGTCAAGTTCCTGGGCGCCGAGGAAGACATCCTTGCCCTGGTGGACGGCGAGCGGACCGTGCGGGACATCATCTATCTGTCCAACATGGAGGAGTTCGAGACCCTCAGGCTCCTCATGGCCTTCGTGCTGGCCCGCTACGTCCGCATGCCCGAGACGCAGGCGGGGCCGGGCAGCGAGGAGGAGGAAGACTCCCTGGCCCTGGAAACGCTGGTGGATGCCTACAACAGGGTCTTCACCCAGATCGGCGCCTACCTGGCGGTTCACATCTCGCCCATGGCCGTGGCCGATCTGCTGGAGAGCGCCTTCACCTCAGCCGAATCTCCGATCTTGGAAGGGGTCCACTTCGACGGCGAGGGCCGCCTGGACGCTCACGTCCTCACGGCCAACGTGGCGGAGTTTCACGTGGAGGAGCGCCTCAAGGCCCTCGGTGAAGGCCTCAACCACCTCCTCAGCTTCCTCCTCTTCGAGGCAAGCAAGCACTTGGGCCCCGAGGAGAAGAGCGCCCTCTACAAGAGGGTGTCGGAGCTCTCCAGCGTGGGAGCCGGCTGAAGCGCGCCAGGCGCCGGAGCGGGAGCAGGGCTTCCAGCCGCCGGCCGCTGGGCAAGCTCCTCCCAAGACCTCATGTAAAACACCTGAGCGCGAATCTCGGCCACGCGAAGATACGCCGCCGCGAGGAAGGCCCCTTGCTGCAGGAGCATGGACACAAGGGCCCTGCCGCCCGTGGCGAACCCCGGAGCCAGGACCCAGTAGAGGCCCCAGAAGGCCAGAAGCCTCCCCGCCCCGAAGAGGAGGGTGATCCCCGCCGCGGGCATCACATGCCGCAAAGAAAACGCCGTCCCCTTCAGCAAGTTCCGGCCAAGGCCTTCGCCCTTCCCTTCCAAGGTGCGCCGCGCCTGCCCGAAACCGAGGCTCCCCTTGAAAAGGGTCACCATGATGAGAAGCACCGTCCCCCATCCCGCCACCATGCCCCAGACCGCCGCCGGCGACGTGCTCCCCTCCACGGCCTTGGCAACGCCCATGAGCGCCAGCGCGGGAGCGGCGGCAACCACTCCCCACCCAAGGAGGTTAAGGGCGAAAAGGCCCGCGAAGGGCACGGTGAGCCGGCGGGCCCCGCTCCAGAAGTCCCCCCACGGGCGGCGTGGTTCCTCTGACGCCGCGAGCGCATAGGTTCCCGCCGTGAGGGCCAGCGCGAGGACAAGGTGGAGGAGGACCACCCAGGGAATCAGCCCGAAGCCCGCCGCCCAGAGGCCCGGCTGATTGACGGCAAGCTCGCCGAGGAGGTCCCCGCCGCCCCCGGCGGCCAAGCCCATGGCTGCGGGCGATCCGTCCAGCACCCGGTGGAAGCCCGCCCCGAGGGGAGCCAGGGCCATGGAGCTCAGGAGGAAGGCCTCCAGGTAGAAGAGGGCCGCGCTCAGGGCGCCGCCGCGCCCGCATAAGAATCCCTTCTTGATCGCTTTCATCCAGCGCATGGGCTCCTCACATCCAATTCAAAAACAGCACGAGCAAGCCCTGCACGCCCGTGCGGAGGCGTGCCTTGAGGGCGCGTGCCGGAAGGCCGTCGCCCTCCTTGACCCAACCGTTATTGAGACGACGAATATCCAAGGGCACCTTCCCGTCCGGATCCACCACGACCTTGACCACTTGAGCGCCGTGGTAGCGGAAGGTTGTGTACCGCCCCTGGCCGTCCCAAGTCTCCCGTTTGGAGGTCCCATCCTCGAAGGCCACCAGAACCTCCACGGGGACCACCAGTTCCCCCTTGCGCTGGATCACCACGACGGAATCATAGAGGCGCTTCTCCTTGGTTCGATTCCCCTCTTTGGCCTTGTCCTTCCCTTTGCCCACCCGAGATGGATCCGCCGCATCCGCCTTCCCTATCCGCTTGGGTGGGCCGGCGTTCATGTCGTATCCCTTCAACGCCTCTTCAGGAAGGCTGGCGACCCTAGCCACCTTGAAATCCACCGTGCCCGTGCCGTAGAGCATGGGCCGGAGCAAGGGGCCCAGGTCTCTTCCCGCCGCCTCGCTGGTGATGCGGAGGAAGTCTTCGGTGGTGGGATGAGTGAACTTGACCTTCATGAAAAAGGCCTTCATCACTTCGTCCATCTTGGCCTTGCCGAGAATCCCCTCGAGGGTTTTGAGGACGAGCACCGGCTTGGCGTAGCTCATGGCATTGTAGACGCCGTTGGAGACGTAGTTCCACGAGGGGAGAACGATGGGGTCCAGGCCAGGGATCCCGATGTAGGAGAGGCGCTGCATGGCCACGTCGCCCATCCGCCAGCCCGCGAAACCGTCCACGATGGAGCGGCCGGGGCCGAACCACTCGTCCATGACGCGGGATTCGTAGTAAGAGTTGATGCCTTCGTCCAGCCAGGCCTCCTCAAACTCGTTGTTGGCCGACATGCCGTACCAGTACTGGTGGCCGAACTCGTGGACCGTGACCATCTCGGAGAAGAGGATGGATCGCGGGATGAAGGGGTTCGCATCGGCGGTGATGAGGGCCGGATACTCCATGCCGCCGGCGCCCTCACCGCCCAGGGGTGGGTCCACGACGGTGATCTGGGAGTAGGGATAGGGCCACAGCCACCGGCCGAAGTCGTCCAGAGACCGCTTCACGGAGGCCATATAGCGCGGGATGTCGCCCCTGTTGATGGGCTGCATGAGGACCCGGATCTTCACCTTGTTCCAGGTCTCTTCCGCCACTACGAAGTCGGGGGAGGCGGTCCAGGCGAAGTCGTGCACGTCCTCCGCGTGGAACGACAGGGTCTTGGTGTCCCCCGTGTCCGCCTCCTTCCACAGGACGCCCGTGGCTCCCACCACGTAGGCCTTGGGCACCGTCACCGCCACGTCGTACACGCCGAAATCAGAGAAGAATTCGCTGTTCAGGTGATACTCGTGGCAGTTCCAGCCCCCGCCGCCCTTGAAGACGCCCAGCTTGGGAAACCACTGGCCCATCATATGAAAGGCGCCAAGGTACCCCGCGCGGGCGAAGACCTTGGGGAGCTGGTCCTCGAATGTCACCACGAACTGGGCCTCGCCGCCCGGCGGGACCGGCGCGGCCAGCTCCACGCGCATGACCGTGCGATCCTCTCGGGGAAACATCTGCTTAAGCGGGACCGCCTTGCCCTCCACGATCTGCGCGATGGCCGTGACGCGGCAGTATCCCCAGCTCTTATCGTCGAACTGAAACTGCCGGTGCTGGCCTCCCGATTCCTTCATGAAGACGGACTGGTTGTTGGCGAACGCGTTGAAGTAGAGGTGGAACCATGCGTCCGTGGCGGGCGACTGCTGGATGTTGCGCCAGCGGATTCGCTCCTCCCCCTTCAAAGCGTGCTTCACCGGATCGAGGCTGGCCTCGATCGTGTAGTTGGCGTTCCGGGGAGACATGGGGGTTTGGAACAGGACGGGCGGAGACTGGGCCGCCGCGGCCGTGGCCAGGGCCGCGCCCAGGATGGTGGCTAGGAAACGTGTGCGCATTAGGCCTCCCGAAGCTGTGTTTTACGATATGAGGGGTACCAGAGTTTTCCCTCTGAGCCGCAGGGCGGGCAGGGAGCCGCCCACGCCGAAAACTGGCGGCGCGAAGATGGCCCTCCGGACGATGACCTCCACCCCCGCCTTCAGGGCCCGTTCAAGGGCCTTTCCGTAGACCGGATCCTTTTCGTAGGCGGGCCGGAAGAAGGCCCCGTCCTCGCGGTTCACGAGGTAGAACATGACCGCCCTGTGCCCCTCCCTCACCACTCGGCGCAGCTCCCGCAGGTGCTTCAGCCCCCGCTCGGTCACCGAGCCGGGACAGTGGGCCGTCACCACCGAGCCGTCCTCCAGACGAAGGTCCATCATGAAACGGGCGTACCGTTTGATGAGCTTCCCCTCGATGATGGGCTCGGTGATCACCATGGGCCGCCCCCGCAACAGAATACCTCAGGTTCGAGTGGCGTGATGAGGAGATGAGGAGACAAGGAGATGAAGGAATGCCGAGATGGGGGGATCAGACGGCGCATGGGGGAGGGTGGCTGAGCCGCGTGACGCCCTCCGTGGAGTAGTAACTCAACCCCCGCGGACCAGGGCTTCATAGATGGCGCTCTCCCGGCGCTCCATGAGGCGTGAGGCCCACGCCAGGAGCAGGAGATAGAGGACGAGGCCGTAGAGAACCCCGGCCAGCGCCAGAAGGAGCCCCGGCGCGGGGCTGAGGGCGTCCGAGAAGGCCAGCCGTCCGAGCAGGAGGGGAAAGAGCGCTACCTCCGTGGCGGCCAGCACGACGATGTTCAGTAGCCCGAGGAGAAACATCATGCCGCCCGAGACCTGCGGCATGAGGCGGCGCCCTCGCGGCGCGACGGGCACGGGCATCAGAACGGCCATCAGGTTGGCCAGCCCGAGATACACGGCGCCGGTGGCGATGGCCGTAAGGACGGCGGCCCCCGCTTCGGCGGGCGGCATGCCCTTCCAGACAAAGAATCCGATCGGAACCACGAGGACGCACAGGAACAGCGCCATGAGGGCCATGTTCTTGCCCGCCAGAACCGCCCACCGAGGCACGGGAGAACCCAGCACCTGGCCGAGACCGGAGCGCTCGATGGCCAGGTTGTTGGTCGCGAACCGCGAAAGGGCCAAGAGCAGAAACAGAAGAAAACCGGAGTGTTGGAACCAGGCGCCTGCGAAGAGGCCCGACGGCTCGCTGGCCATGATCACCACGAAGAACGGAAAGGCCACGATGCTGAGCAGGGAGGTACGCAGCAAGGGGTCCCTGGCCATGTAACGCAGGTCCTTGACGAAGAACGGCCAGGGCAGGAACCGGCCGGCCCACTTCCATTCTCTCGCCATGGTTCGATCCACCGCCCGATCCTTCGGCCGCCGGCCCGGCTCCACTCCGCCGCTCTGTGCCAGCCTCAGCAGCAGGAGCCGGTCGGCCGCGAAGAGCCCTACGATCAACGCCCCCGCCATGCCTGCCCTCGGGATGAGCGCCCAGCCTCCCGCGATCCAGGAGGCCGCCGATGCGCCAGGCAGAAGGGGCGCCAGCGGAACCAGCAGCCTGCCGGCGGCAGAGAGCCAATCGGGCACCCAGAGGGCGGTTCTAGGGGATGAGGGGCCGGTGGAATAGTGCACCATGATGTTCTGGAGAATGATGAGGCCGATCAAGAGCGCGCTTCCGGCCAGCGCCAGCGCTTCCCCGAACCTCCGCGACCGCCGGATGTGAAAGAGAGCATAGTCCAAGGCCATCATGAGGAGGTTGGCCTGCACAAGCCAGATCAGCAGCGCCGGCAGCGCCGCGAGAGCCAAGGCAGGCCGGCCCGCCCAGAGGCCGCCCGCGGCGCACCCTGCGAAGAAGCCCAGGGCCGGAAGGCTCGCGGGGCCGGCGATCCGCGCGATCAACTCGGAAAGCACCATGTCCCGCTGGGTGACCGGGTAGTGGAAGAGGAAGCTCAGGTCGATGCCTCCCGCTACCGTCTCCGCCAGGGAGCCCATCAGGATATAGAACAGGAGAAGCACTCCCGCACCCGCCCACAGCGACAAATCCTGGGCCGCCGGTTGGCCCGCCGCCGACATCGTTATGCCGAGTGACACGCCGAAGGCCATCAGGCCAGCAAAACCCGAAAGGAGCACCAGCAGGAGCCCGCCCGCCCAATCCGCCGCGCCGCCTTGCTTCCGGGGCCGCCAGGTGAGCAGAAAATGGAGCCGCAGGAGGACACCCAGGCGCCCCCTGGCGGCGGTTACTCCGTCAGCCATGCCGCCTCGTCCCCCCCTAGGGGCTCGCCCACGGCCTTGACAAAGACATCTTCGAGCGTCGCGTCGTCCGCCAGCCCGAGGGTCGTTCTCATCTCCGCCAGGGTTCCCAGGGCGTGGATTTCGCCCCTGTGCAGGATGGCCACACGGGTGCAAAGCCGCTCCACCAGCTCCATCACATGGGAGGAGAAGAAAATCGTCACCCCCTCCCTCACCATCTGCTGCAAGACCTCCTTGATGCCCTTGAGCGCGAGCGGATCGATACCCGAGAAGGGCTCGTCCAGAAAGAGCAGGCGCGGCCTGTGGATGACCGCGCATCCCAGGGCCGTCTTCTTTTTCATGCCCGTGGAATAGTCCACGATGAGTTTGCCTCCGTCCTCCTCAAGTCCAAGCCACGCGAGGAGGTCCACGGCCCGGTGCTTTGCGGTCATTTCGTCCAGACCGTAGAGGCGCCCCGCGAAGGTCAGGGCCTCGAAGCCCGTCAAGCGCTCATAGAGAGCCAGCTCCTCGGGGACGAGGCCGGTCCGCCCTTTCACGTCCATGGGCCGCGCGAAGGGGTCCAGCCCGAAGACGCGAATCGAGCCGCTCGTGGGCCGCAACAGCCCCGTCGCCATCTTGATCGTCGTGGACTTGCCCGCCCCGTTGGGCCCGAGAAAGCCGAAGAATTCGCCTTCGTTCACCGTGAGCGTCAGGCCGTTCACCGCCACGTGGTCTCCGAAACGCCGCGTCAGCCCGTCGAAGCGCACGGCCTCGCCGTTGGCGCGCGGCGCCCATGCGCCCTCTGGATGTTCATCCATCCCCGCCTCCTGAAGTGGCGAGGATAGCACAGGGGCTCCTAGAAGAAGGGTTTAGCGGAATCTCATGCCCCTTGCCGTCCTTCGTTTCCTTCTCGCGGGCGAGGAAACCATCCCCGCGCAGGTCTAGGCCGTGCCGGCGTCAGACCTCGAAGCAACTGCCCGTCCGCATCTGCGCGATGCGCTCGCCCATGACGGCTTTAAGTACGCCGAACGCCTTCTTTCCCGTGCAGTGGCCCGTATAGGCCCTTTCCACGGGGTAGCGCAGGAGGGCCCTCGCGAGATCTTGCACGTCCCCCTTGCGGTCCGCCATCACGTTGAACGGCGGCATGGACACGAGATGGAACCCGCCCACCACGGCCTTCACGGGCAAGTTCCCCAGCTCCTTGGCCACCGTGTCCACCATGTTGAGAACGCCGCTGTGGGAACAGCCCGTGAACACAACCAGCTTGCCGTCCTCTTTGATCGCCATGACGATCTCGTGGGCGAAGGTGTCGGGCGTATAGGTATGGCCGCGTCTCAGAAAGAGGTGGCGGTTCCCTGCGGGTGTGGGATGGGTGCCCGGCACGTGGGGGAAAAGATAGACGCCGGGGAGGATTTCTGCGGGCCCGGTGACCGTCTTGAACCGGCCGGCATGGTCCGCCAGGAGGGTTCTGTCCAGGCCGGCGTATTTCCTCACGAATCCGAAGAGCTTGGCGGCGCACTCGCCCTCGGGCGCCTCCCCCAGGTGAACGGCGGCGCTGGAGTTGATCTCAAAAAACCGCCTGAGCCCCCCGCCGTGATCATAATGATGGTGGGATAAAACCGCCGCATCCACGGACGCGAGGCCGACCGATAGATGCTCCGCGTTCTTCGCAAAAGAGCCCGAGGCGCCCGTGTCGAAGAGGAGGCTGCGGCCGTTCACCGCGATGTGGAGCGACAATCCCCATTCAAACGCAAGGCGCGGATCTTCCGGGCTCGGACTGTTCTCGATCAGCGTGGTCACTTTCATGGTCACCCCCACGGCAAACTTCCGAAGGCCGCGCAGGCCCCGCTCTCAGAGCGTAGCCGTCACCTCCTCCTCAAGGATACACACGTCAGCGGCGAACACGAAGGCTTTCCCCGGCTTGATCGCGTGAGGTGTGTGCTCGCGCCACCACGTCGCGGCCCCCGGGTGGACGGCTTCGAGGGCCGAGATGGCCTCGGTCACGGACACCGCGTAGCCGCGCCGCCGCTCAAACCGGCCGGACCACAGAGCCGAGAGGCGCTCAAGAAGGCTCTTGGGGCCCGTCAAGACACCGGCGGACCGCCAGTCCTTGGCATGCCCGAGAAAGAGAGGAAGCGGTATGCGCACACCGACCCACGCCCTTCGGATCTCCTCAGGCGCTTCACCCGGAGGCGTGGCTATGATCCGGATGAACGTTCTCTTCATGGGGCTTCCTCCCTGCCATCCGGCATCGCGCCGGGCCCGGCAGCCACTCGCGATGCCGAACCGCCCCTCGCCGGCCCGCCTCGGAGCCGGTCCAACGCGGCGTCAGACAGTGGCGGCCAGGGGCTTTTCATAGGTGTGCTGCGTCTTCATTCGCGCGTAGCCGAGGCGCTCGTAGAAAGGGTGCGACTCGGCCCGGCTGATGTTTGAGCGGACGCGAACGGACGGCAACCCTTGCCCAGCGGCCCACTGCTCGGCGCAAGAGACAAGAGCCTTTCCCACGCCCGTCCGTCTCGCCGAAGCGCTTACCACAAGGCCGGTGATCTCCGCCGTTTCTCCAGACTCCAACAAGGTGCGGCGTTCCACAACGATCCATCCAGACAGCCGGTTTTCATGGCCCGATGCCACCGCCACCTGGCACCTCGGGGACTCCAAAAGCATCTTGAGGGCGGATCGAATGTCCTGGGCGCTTCGTGGATAGCCAAGCTCGCCCGAAAGGCGCGCGATCTCGTCTGAGTCATCCAGTTGGGCGGGCCGGATACGTGCGGCGGTGTTCGTCATTCTGGCAGGCTCCTGGCGCGGCGGGTAATGAGCAGTATGAGCGGGATGATGGCCAGGAGAGGAAGCACCAGATAGACGGGGGCCCAGGCGCTTCTGGGCGGCGGCGCCATGTGCCAGGTCAAGAAGCTGAAGCAGAGCAGCCCAAGGCCAAAGACGAAGAAGAGCTTGCCGCCATATTCGTTGATGGAATACCAATTCTCGTCGGAGACGAAGGCCTTCCGGATGCGGATGCCGTACGCATGATTCATGGGGATCTTCCGGAAGATGAGCGGAATGGAAAAGGCCGCCGTCAAGATCCCCAGGCCGGCATGAACATACGGGATAGGGACGATCATAAAGGCCTCCTGCAGCGAGGATACAGCAGCATGTCCGCACATCGAACACAGGCCGCCCCCTGCCCGGGCGATTGGATGGGAGTTTAGCAAAGGATGCGATGGATTCGCCACAAATAGCGCGGAGCAAAACCGTGGCCGGGGCCGGTGCCCTTGCCGGTTAGGCCGGCTCCCGCCGCTCGATCTGCAATCGCCTCCTATGGGCGGTGCTTTGCCCTCATCACTTTGCATGGCCGCATCCCGGCACTTATGGAGCCTCCTTTAGAAACCTTAGGGCCTCGGTCCAATCTTGGCACAGCTAGGACTGTGCAACTATTCACTCAGTTCATTCATGCATGTGTTGCGCGAGGCCTTTGTTCGCTCGTTGCTGAGACCCCATGCTCGCGCCACGCCCCCCGCGTCTCGCGTCTCGCTTCCCCCGTCTCGCGTTTCTGCTACACTTCTTTCATGACGAAGGAATGGGCAGGGCGGCCGGTCTTCGCGGTTTCCGAGCTTGTCCGCCTCCTCTCCTCGGAGCTGGAGGCCGCCTTCCCCGACGTGTGGGTGGAGGGCGAGGTGACGGGCTTCAAGCGCGCCGCCTCGGGGCACTGTTACTTCAACTTGAAGGATGACAGGGCCTCCCTGAAGGTCGTTCTGTTCCGGACGCACGCCCTGCGCCTCGGGTTCGAGCCCGAGAACGGGAGGATCGTCCTGGCGCGGGGCAGGTTGTCGGTCTACGAGGCCGCGGGCGACCTCCAGCTCTACGCGACGGTCCTCGAACCTGCGGGGCTGGGAGCGCTCCAGATGGCCCTCGAACAGGCCAAGAAGCGCCTCATGGAGGAGGGCCTGACGGACCCCGCCCGGAAGCGGCCCATTCCGCCCTTCCCCCGCCGCGTGGCGGTGGTCACGTCCCTGGAGGGCGCCGCCCTTCGCGACGTCCTCTCTGTGCTCCGGCGCAGGCGGGCCACCTTCCAGGTGCTCGTGGTCCCGGCCCTCGTGCAGGGGGCCCTGGCGCCCGCGAGCCTGTGCGCGGCGCTGCACCGTGCCGCACGGGCGGCGGACGTTGACGTGGTGCTGCTCACGCGGGGCGGGGGTTCCATGGAGGACCTGTGGGCCTTCAACGACGAGGCCCTGGCCAGAGCCGTGGCGGCGTGCCCCGTTCCCGTCATGTCCGCCGTGGGCCACGAGGTGGATACGGTGCTCACGGACCTCACGGCGGACCTGCGCGCCCCCACGCCCTCCGTGGCGGCGGAGCTCCTGACCGCCACCACGCAGGAAGCGAGGATGAAGGCCGAGGAGGCCGAGCGGCGCCTTGCGCGCCAGATGCAAAGCCGCCTGTTCCTGGTGAAGGAGCGATTCGAACGCGCCCGCCCCGAGCGCCTGGGAGGCCTGGCGGGACGGCGCATCCAGGGCGTCCAGGAGGGGGCCGACCGCGCCGCCGAGTCCGCCGAGCGCGCCATGGCCTCCAGGCTCCAGGGTGACATGCAGCGCCTCGCCTACTGCCAGCGGGCCCTCACCCCCGAGGCCGTGAGGCGGTGGGTGAACGGGCTGAGCGAACGGGCCGGGGTGGCACGGGCGCGCCTTGCGGCCGCGGGAAGGGTTCCCCTCCAGAGGGCCGAGGACAGCTTCGCCGGATTCGTCCGGCTCCTCCACTCCCTCAGCCCTCTCAGCGTTCTGGCCCGAGGGTACGCCGCCGCCTTCGCCTCAGGCGGCCGCCCCGTCACGAGCGCCTCAAAGGCGCCGCCGGGCGCCGAGATCTCGCTCGCCTTCAGGGACGGCGGCGTGGACTGCGTGGTCACCTCCCCACGCGCGTCTCATCTTCCCCGCGCGCTGAGGGCCGTTGACGGCAAAGCCCCGGGGGACGTACAATCCGCAGTGGAGGAGGCCAACCGTGGCTGAGAAAACCCCGCCTTTCGAACTCAAGATCCAGGTGGACGAAAAGACCGCCGAAGGCACCTACGTGAATTTCCTCTCCGTCTTCCATAACCAGGCCGAATTCGTCATGGACTTCGGCCGCATCGTCCCCGGCAAGCCCGAGGTCAAGATCATGTCCCGCCTCCTCACCAATCCCATCGCCCTCAAACAGGTGGTCCAAACCCTCACGGAGAACCTGGAGCGGTACGAGCGAACCTTCGGGCCCATCCCCGTGGAGCCCGCGGGCCCCATCATGCCGAAAGGGACCATCCAGTGAAGCTCGGGTGGTTCGGAGCCATCCTCGTCCTCCTCCTGGGCACCGTCATCGGAACCATCCTGGGGCAAGTGGTGGGCATGCTGCTGCCCTCGGGCGCCTGGCACGACATTTTTTTTAAAGGGGTTTCCATCGGCCTGAAGGAGCCCCTTCACCTCGACCTGAGCGTCATCCAGGTGATCTTCGGCATTTCCCTGTCCGTGAATCCTCTGACCCTTGTGGGCCTGCTCCTGGCCATCGTGCTCGTGGTGAAATTCTCCAAGTGATCGTCCTTCTCGCGTCCAGGAGCCCTCGCAGAACCCAGCTCCTCGACATGCTCGGCGTGCCGCACCAAGTGGCCCCCTCGGGGATCTCCGAGGAAGCGCTGGGCGGCGAAACGCCCGCGGATCAGGTCCTTCGCCTGGCCCGGGCCAAGGCCGAACACGTGGCGGCCCGGCAGGACGGGCACGGCTTGGTCATCGGCGCGGACACCCTCGTGGTCCTGGGCGGGCGCGTCCTGGGCCAACCCCGGGACGAAGCGGAGGCCGCCGCCATGCTGCGCCTCCTCTCGGGCGCCACCCACACGGTGCTCACGGGCGTGTGCCTCCTGGCTGCCGCGAAGGGCCGGGGTCCGGACGGCGGTGGAGGTTCCCGCCTCGAGGCGGCGGGGCTGAGCGAGAGCCGGGTCACGTTCCATCCCATGACGGAGGTGGAGATCGCCTGGTACGTCGCCAGCAAGGAGCCCATGGACAAGGCGGGAGCCTACGCCGCCCAAGGCCTGGGCGCCATCTTCCTCCGCGCCATCGAAGGCTCCTTCCACAACGTCGTGGGCTTCCCCGTGGATCTCTTCTACCGGCTTCTCCCCGAGGTGGGGCTGTCCATGCACGCTCTGAGGGAGGGGACCTTGCCCTGAGGGAAACGGGACTGGGGATTCCTTGGCCCCTTGAAATTCCCCCGCCTCTCACGTCTCGCGTCTCGCCTCTCGCGTCTAGCGTCTCGCTCCATCGCCCCCCGCCTCATTCCCCCGCCAGGTTCACCACGGCGGCGAGAAGCTGGTCGAAAGCGAAGGGCTTTCCGAAGACCTGCCTCACCCCTAGAGCCTTTAGCTCCTCCATGGGCGGTAGTTTGTGGACGGCGGAGACGATGATCGTGGGCCGGGTTCCTCCGGCCTCTGCCAGGCACACCAGCATGCCGATGCCGTCCATGCGGGGCATCATGGTGTCCGTCACGATGCACGCGGGCGCATGGGCCTGGGCCGCCGCCAGCCCTTCGACGCCATCGGCGGCCTCGACCACGCTAAAGCCCTCGTTTTCTAGAAGCGTCCGAAAGACCCGGCGGAGGTGGGCATCATCCTCCACCACCAACACGGTCTTCATGGCACGATGGGCACGGACGCCGTGAGGCGCCACAGGTCTCCCGCCCAGACCAGTTCCAGGGAACCTCCGAAGGGTTCCAGGACGGCCCGAAGGTAGGGAAAGGACGGATCGCTCCACGCGCTGGTCTTCCGGCGGCTGGGCCAATAAACCTTGCGGAAGAGGCGGCCCGGATCGAGGAGATCCTGGTCTCCGTCCACCTCGGCGTGGCTCCAAAGAACCCCTTCGCCCGCCTCGAAGGTCCATCGCACCTCGCCCTCCGAAGCTGAATTCAGCGTGATGGCGGCCCCCAGAAGGCCTGTCTCCAGTGGTTCCTGGGGCACCCGCGTGAGGCCCTCGCAGGCCACGGCCTGGGGCGGCCGCACGGGCAGCTCCTCGCCTTCGATACGACCGGCCAGCCGGGCGAAGAGGCCCGAAAGGGGCCAGGGCTCCACGGGCTGGAGCTGGCCCTCCACTTCGCGGATGCGCCAGTACCATCCCAGCATGCGCTCCATGATGTGGATGTTGCCCTGCAGGATGTCCAGGGCTTCCTGGGCGGCGGGGTTCTCCCCCTTGAGGGAGGCCTTGAGGAGGAAGTGGGCTCCGTGGAGGTTGGTCAGGGGCGTGGCAAGATCGTGGCCGAAGAAGAGCCGCTCGTCGTCAGGTTTCATGATCTCCCCCTGAATGCCGCGGGTTCGATATCCAGCCGTTTGAGGTTCTCGTACACGTTCTTCCGGCTGATGCCCGCATCCTCAGCCACCTGCTTGATGTTTCCCCTGCGGTGTTCGAGCGCCTCCAGGAAATACTTCCTCAAAAACCGGCGCTGGGCCTCGTTCAACCCGCCCGGAGCCACAGCCTCGGACTCCCCCTGGCCGGCCGCGTCGGCTCCCAGGTGCACCACGTCGTCAGGGGTGATCTGGGCGCTTCGGCAAAGGACGAGGGCCCTCCTCACCACGTTCTCCAACTCGCGGACGTTGCCCGGCCAATGGTGGCTCAGCAACTTCCGCTGGGCCTCGGGGGTGATTTCCTCGACGGAGGGGTTGATGGACGGGCCGTACAGGTGGATGAAATGGTCCACGAGGAGGGGGATGTCCTCCTTTCGATCCCTGAGCGGCGGCACGACGATGGTGACCACGCTGAGGCGGTAGTACAAGTCCTCGCGGAATCTCCCCGCGGCGATTTCCTGTTCGAGACTCCTGTTGGTGGCCACCACCACCCTCACGTCGAAGCTGACGGTCTGGGTGCTGCCCAGGCGCCTCACCTGGCCGTCTTGCAAGGCCCGCAAAAGCTTCATTTGGATGGACAGGGGCGCATCGCCCACCTCGTCCAGCAGAAGCGTGCCGCCGTGAGCCTCCTCGAAGAGCCCCTTCTTGGCCGACGCGGCCCCCGTGAACGCGCCCTTCTGGTACCCGAAGAGCTCGCTTTCCAGAAGGGTTTCTGGAACGGCGCCGCAGTGGATGGGGACGAAGGGCTGGGAGGCCCGCGGACTGAGAGCGTGGATGGCGCGCGCCACCACCTCCTTGCCCGTGCCGCTCTCCCCCGTGAGGACCACGGGCACCTCGCGCCGGGCCACGAGGCCCACCATGTACAGGACCTCTTTCATCTTGGCGCTGTCCCCGATGAGGTTCGGAGGCCGCGCGGATTGGGAGAGCTGGTCGCGCAGCTCCCGAACTTCCTGCTGGAGGCTGTAATGCTCGAGGGCCTTCGAGACCTTGATCTTGAGTTCCTCGGGAATGACGGGCTTGGTAATGTAGTCCGCAGCGCCCGCCTGCATGGCCTTCACCGCCGTCTCGATGGAGGCGAAGGCGGTGACCATGAGGACGACGATGGCGGGATTGTAAGACTTGACGGCTTTGGTCAGAGCCAGCCCGTCCATGCCGGGCATGACCAGATCGGTGACCAGGAGGTGGACGGGCTCGCTCTCGATGATCGCGAGAGCTTCCTTGCCGTTGCTGGCGGTCAGGATGTGATAGTCGTATCCGTCCAGATACCGCGTGAGGATTTTGACCGTATCGGGATCATCGTCCGTCACCAGGAGGGTAGGGCTCTCCAGCATTGCTTTCCCCATTCAACCTTGGGAAAGTATAGGACTGATACGTGCCGGTAACAAGTGCAACCGTTTGGCGCACCTGAAAGGGGCGGCCCGCCACGGCCCAAGCCGATCCCGGCAGGCGGCTCAAAGGCTCGTACAGCTAGGCGAACCCCAAGGACATCTTCGCTTCCAGACTCATCATTTCGGGAGACCACGGGGGCGACCACACGAGGTGGATGCGGGCCTTCTCGACGCCGGGGACCTTGAGGATCTCGTTCTGCGCTTCCATGAGGAGCTGCTCGGCCACGGGGCAGCCCACGGACGTCATGGTCATGTCCACGTCCACCTCCGAGCCCTTCGCGGCCACGTTGTAGATGAGGCCGAGGCTCACGGCGTCCAGGCCCAGTTCCGGGTCCACCACGTTTCCCAGAGCCTCGTAGCAGGCTTTCTCCAGGTCCTGTGGCACTTCCTTCGATTCGCTCATGCCGGGTTCCTCCATGGGGAAATCAGGGATTGGCAACGGTGGGCCGTGGCGGGAGCAG